>DAOTTD010000181.1:0-40811 GCA_034438015.1 Ktedonobacteraceae bacterium
AGCGATACACTCACGTTGGGAGCATAGCTCTCGAAAAGTTAGTGATGTAGCCCATACATCTGCTACAATAGAGTGAATGACTCTGTTTCCACGAAGGAGGTAGGCAGTTATGGATCTTCGGTCCGTACAAAAGCCATTCAAGGAAAAATATCGTAGCGACTCAGGTAGCGCACAGATAACACTCAAGGCACAAGGCAATCAGACTGAGACCCCGATGGCGTGCTCAGTCGATATCGGACGCGCACTCTATCAAGCCGAAGCCCACACAGGAGTGGGAGGAGTAGGCACTGCCGCTTGTTCAGGAGATCTTCTGCTGGGAGCCCTTGCCGCCTGTGCGCAGATCACTTGCCAGATGGTCGCTACAGCGATGGGGATACCAACGAACCGAATTGAAGTGAAGGTGGAAGGAGATCTGGATCTTCGGGGTACTTTGGGAATGTCGAAGGAGGTGCCCGTGGGTTTTGAGACCATCCGCGTTCGCTTTGAGATCGATGCCCCTGAGGCAACGGCGGAGCAAATGTATAGTTTACGCGAGAAGGCAGAACAATACTGCGTGGTTATGCAGACGCTGACCAACCCACCGAAACTCGAAGTGGATTGGTCGAAGTAACAGACGAGGGCAATAACTTCTTCCTTCCCGCTAAGGGCATTTCCTGACCATCAAACCCTACCTATTGCAGGGAAGAGTTTGATGGTCAGGAAATGCCCTTAGATGAGTTTGTGTACGCACGCCTCCTGCCAGGGAAGGACCACAGGAGGCATGGCGAGGTTTATGGTGTGACTTCTGTGTGCATCAGCAATGAGGGTACTCCCAAGACCTCATTTCCGCTCTTTTCCCTGGAGAAAGAAGTAGCGCGGGCCATGAACGCACCTGTCGCCAGGCCCGGAAGCGCGTTAGAGAAGGCGCTCGTCCTATCACCAGTGGAAAAGATCCTCGTGAAACCATTTAACACTAAGGCATCTTTTATGCAAAATAGGATGATTATACAAGGTATTATACATTGATAAATCTATACTCATGATCTAGTTTATAACTCAAACTTAACCACTTCATCACCTTTTCCCCCTTCTCAAACTATTGCAGGTATTCCATAATATCTATGTACCGCAGGACGGAGGGAACGAAGCGCACGAGACCAGAAAGTGCGTATTTTCAACGGAACGGGGCAAAGTGTCTTTTCTGTTCTCCGAGCAAGGAAAGCGGTAACAGTAAAGAGAGCGAGACTTCTTTCAGAGAAAGGTGCACTTCACTGATCGCCGGTGGGCGGAAGTTTGAAAAGGCGCTGTACCGAGGAAGAGGCACTCGTGGTAATGAAGAGGCTACACAGTGTAGCAATGAAAGGATTTAAACATCATGCGCGAACTCAACGAACAGGAACTCAATCAGGTAGCTGGCGGAATTAGCATCAATTTCAACTATGGCACGCAGGCGCAGGCTGGTGGTGCTGCCGGGGCAGCCTTTGGTGTAGCCGGGTCTTCGTCGATCACCGACTCAAGCCTCGGCTATAATGGCTCGAATTCCTTCGCCGCCAACAAATCCTCCGCTTTCGGCTACCAGCCTGTCGCATTAAGCAACGCTGCCAGCACCAGCGGTCTGACCATCTCAGCCAGCTAATAACGGGGCATTTCTCATCCGTCAGGTAGATGGATAGGCGAGGCTAGTGGCCTGTTGTCAAGGGGACCACTAGTCCTCCTATGTTGGTGAATACATAAGTATCTCCAGGCGCTTCCTAGTGTATTGCTTTTGCTTTCGACTGTCAATATACAATGACAGAAGTTTGTCATGCTTATTCGCACGAGTAGCGTATGTATGAGTCGTATCGAACTTTTGAAAAAGTTCACAAAACGGCTCTTCCCGGACTCATCGCCGCTCTGCGGCTCACATGAGTCCTGAACCGTTCCAGCGGTTTGAGGGTATCAAGCGCATGTTTGGAACATTCGGGATGACTCATAACGGAGATCAAGAGAATTACCGGGCTTTGCAAGCCTCAATGATAACGTACTTAAAGATTATGGAGAGGATTAAACATCATGCGCGAACTCAATGAGCAGGAACTCGATCAGGTCGTCGGTGGTAGCGGCAGGAATTTCAATCATGGCACACAGGCGACGGCTGGCGGTGGCGCTTCCGCTGATTACGGTTTTGCCTTCTCGAAGTCCATCACCGAGTCCAGCTATAGCCATGGCGTGTCAGAGTCTTTTGCCGCCAATGTGTCCTTCGCCTTTGGAAAGAATGCTCAGGCATACAGCTATGCCTCCAGTAGCAGTGGTGTGACGGCATCGAGCAACTAATCAAGTATCTCTTGTTCGCTTTCGCTGTCGCGGACTAGTGCAAACTCACCTTCCGTAGAGAAAACTTTGTGCGCAATATGGGGGAAGCGTTCATGCGTTTCTCCTATTGCTTTGTTAGAGAGATGTATCGTCACCATCGCATTGAGGAGGAATGAGGAAAGGTATGGCTGAAACATCCCCCAAAAGCTCTATTTTTCGCAGCAAGACAATGCAAAAGTGCATGCAGAATCGCGAGAAGAGCGTTTTACCGCGCGTCGTCGCTCCCTCTGTTTTTGCATTCACCTGGATCGTACTCATATTATTGATTAGTGCGGGAGTAGCCATCTGGATAGGGAAAGTGCCGCAATATCTTTCTGGATCAGGCATCGTTCTCACCCCGAGCGCTTCAGCTCAGCCAAATGAAGATGCTACGGCGGTAATTCTGTTGCCCGCCAGCGACGTTTCGCAACTCAAAACCGGGCTTCCAGTCCAGGTCCAGGTCGGTCAGAGTGGCCCACAGATCACCCGTACCATCGATGGTATCAGTCAAGAGCTTCTCAGCCCCAGCGACGTACATCAGAATTTTGGTCTTGATGTCACCGGACCTTCGCTGGCGATCACTGTCGGATTGGGACCAACCATCCCGGCGCATCTCTATGCGGGCAGTCTCATTCAAGCCCAGATCCAGGTCGGATCGCAGAGCGTCCTGGCGGTGTTCCCTGTTATAAATAATCTGCTGAAAAATTGAGAGATAAACAGATGAACGTAGACGATAAAGATACGATGATCACCCCAATCTTCTCTTTAGAAGAGCTACAAAAATTATATTTGCGGGATATGATGACGAGGGATTTAACGGCGGCATCACAGTGGCAAGATAACTTATCTACTAACCTTTACGATATAGCTACAAAAAAAATGCCAGCGGTGTCACCGAACGCTTCTGCTTCTGGCTTTCGCACTATGTATACGACGCCCCTGCCGGCGATGCCATGTAAGTTCTTGCAACCGGCCCCTAGACGCGCGGGAATGGGACCGGACACGCCGCCGCCGACAAAACTCGACCTGGGAGAGCGGCGTGCCAGTATGCACAGGCGTATCACCCTTAACTCACAGGCAAAGGACAAACCCATCTCGCCGGAACTCGCCCAGCTTATTCAGCGCAGGGCACAGGTAGCGAGCCTGGAAACAAAGCAATTGCAGGCGTTTGTCGCACCCGCTCCGAAGCAGGAGAAGGAGAGCCAGAGTCCGGCGAAAGAGGGCCAGAAGACCGAGGAAGAGAAGCAGAAGCCGCAATCACGGGGCCTCTTCCGCAAAAGGCCGCGCGTCCCCGTGCTCCAGCAGATCAGCATCGTTGAGTGTGGGGCGGTCTGTCTGGCAATGCTCCTGAGCTATTATGGACGCAAGACCACGGTCTCGGAAGTGCGGGAGCAGTGCGGAGTCGGTCGTGATGGCCTCTCCGCGCTGAGCCTTGTTAAATCCGCCCGCAAGTATGGAATGCGCGTACGAGCGGTCTCGCTGGAGGAGAATGATTTCTGCTTCGTCACGCTGCCAGCCATCGTCCACTGGGAGTTCAATCACTTTCTCGTCGTTGAGCGCTGGTCGCCCAAATTTGTCGAAGTGGTCGACCCGGCCTCCGGGCGCAGGCGTATGAGCGCCAAAGAGTTCGACGAAGGCTTCACCGGCGTTGTTATTATGATGGAGCCTGGCGTGCAGTTTTCCCGCGCCAGCAAGTCATCGCAATTGACGCTAGGAACGTACGCGAAGAGCTACATTCAGCAGGCTCCGATGGCTCTGGTACAGGTACTTGGAGCGTCTCTCCTGTTGCAGTTGCTCGGGCTTATCTTCCCGCTCCTTTCCGAGATTATCATCGACAACCTGATTCCTATGAAAGGGATCAGCGCGCTACAATTGCTTGGTCTGGGCATGATCCTGATTGTGCTGGCGCAGGTGGGTACCAGGCTCCTGCGTGCATTGATTCTGCTCTACCTGCAGGCACGCGTCGATACCAATCTCATGTTCGGTTTTCTGGAGCGCTTGTTCAGCCTGCCGCAGCGTTTCTTCCTGCAACGCTCAACCGGCGATATTCTCGCGCGCGTCGGCAGCAACACGGTGATCCGCGATACCATCAGCAACCAGCTCTTTTCGACGATTCTCGATGGCCTGTTCGTGCTGGTCTACTTCGGCATTCTGATCTCGCAATCGCTCTCTTTCACGCTCATCATCGCCGTGATCGGAGCGCTGCAGGCGCTTCTACTCTTGAGCACGGGCAAACACTTGAGCGAGTTGAACCGGCGCGAACTGGCTGCCACCGGGAAATCGCAGGGCTATCTCACGGAGACGGTGGCCGGCATCAAGACACTCAAATCGGCGGGAGCCGAGCACCGTGTACTGGAGCGCTGGTCGAACCTCTTCTTCGATCAAATGAACATCTCGGTGCGGCGCGTCTACGTCTCCACGCTCATCGATACGGTCATGGGCGGGCTTGGCACGTTTGCGCCGCTGATCATTCTCTGGCTAGGCACGCAGCAGGTTATCAATGGCACTATGTCGATAGGAACTATGCTGGCCCTCAATACATTGGGTGCATCCTTGCTTGGTCCAATCACCTCGCTTGTGAGTAGTGGCAGGCAGATTCAACTGGTGGGATCGCATATGGAACGCCTGGCCGATGTCATCGAAGCTGAGCCGGAGCAAGATCTACAGACAGTGGCCCAGCCACCAAAGTTGACGGGCCAGATCAGGCTGGAAGGTGTCTCCTTCCAGTACGATCCGCAGTCGCCGCCCGTGCTACGCGATATCAACGTGGAGATCAAGGCGGGGCAGAAGGTGGCAATCGTAGGGCGAACGGGCTCCGGCAAGAGCACATTGGGTGCCCTGCTGCTCGGCCTCTACGCTCCGACGGCGGGCAATATCCTCTATGACAACATCCCGCTGCGCAAGCTCAACTACCAGGCGGTCCGTGCACAGTTCGGCGTTGTAATGCAGGAGGCCAATGTCTTCAGTGGCTCGATCCGGGAAAACATCACGCTGAACGATCCCGGTATGGACATGGAACAGGTCATCCAGGCTGCACAGTTGGCCGCGATCCACGAAGACATTATGAAAATGCCGATGGAATACGAGAGCATGGTCTCCGAGGGTGGTAACGCCCTGTCCGGCGGCCAGCGTCAGCGGCTTGCGATCGCCCGCGCCATCGTCAACGCTCCGGCGGTCTTGCTCCTCGACGAGGCGACAAGCAGCCTGGATGTGGTAACGGAGAGGGCGGTAGAGCAAAATGTCAGTCAACTGGCATGCACCCAGATCATCATCGCCCATCGTCTGAGCACTATTCGCAATGCCGATATGATCCTGGTTCTGCACGAGGGACAGATCGTAGAGTACGGTGATCACGAGGGGCTGCTCAGGCTCGGCGGCTACTACGCGAACCTGATTCAGTATCAACTGGCCAACGGCGAACTGGCGGCCAGATAGTTTCATGCATTGGTGCAGCGTTCACAACTGCATTTGAATAGTAAAGGGGGAGATCATGCGTCGTTTCGTTATTATCTGTCTGGGACTGCTTTTCTTGCTCACGGCCTGCTCAAACGCCAGCACAGGCCAGCCGACGGCAACCGATCATGTAGCAAACTCTCAGGCGAACACAAATCTGGCACGTGCTAAAACTGACGGACAGGCATCGTCGGTTGGATTACCGCACGCCACACCTACGCATAGCAAAGTCGTCACAGTATCCTCGTCGGCGGTTTCTTCCGCATCGGTGGGTTCTTCTACATCGGCAGGCTCTTCTGTATCGACAGATTCTGCTACAGCGAACGGGCAAAAGGGAACGCTCACCCTCGCGCTAGCCTGTAGTGGACTGCATGCACAGGATGGCTTTAACGTAAGCAATGCTCAAGCCCGTGCCTGCGTCTACACCTCACCTGGCGCGCACCTGAACATTAAAGTGAGCTTCTGTGGCAACAAGCCTGATACAAGCAGCGCGCTGCAAGGAACATTCATAGCTAACGCCTCTGGCTTCTATGAATGGGATTGGAAGCCACAGGCGAGCTGCCTCTCGTCGTGGAGCGCGACCGTTACCGCGCAGTTGAACGGGCAGAGCGCGGCTGTCTCTGAAGCGTCATCTGCTCAGAGTACCTCTCAAAGCACTTCTCAAAGCTCCGCGCACAGCTCTTCGCAGAGCTCTTCTTCCGTGAATGTGCCGGATGGGTGGTAGCGGGTGGGTGATTGCCAATGCAATCACACAAAGAACCGCTCCACATCCCGCAAACTAGATGTGCGCCGGGCGGGTGGCAGCGCGTTGAGCACGAGCTTGCCATAGCCCTTCGTGTGCAGGCGCGTATCGAGGATCGCCATGACACCCCGATCGTCGCGCGTGCGTAGCAGGCGACCAATGCCCTGTTTGAGACGCAGCACGGCCTGGGGCAGCACATAGGTCCCGAACCAGTTCTCGCCCGCCGCCTTCATGATAGCTACGCGTGCCTCGTGCACGGGATCGTCGGGCGGATCGAAGGGCAGCTTATCGATCACGACCAGCGAGAGCGCCTCGCCGGCGATATCGACCCCCTCCCAGAAGCTCTTCAGGCCGAAGAGGACGGAGCCCTCCTCCTCGCGGAAGCGGCGTGTCAGTTCGATGCGCGTCATGTCGCCCTGCTTGAGGAGCGGATAAGGCAGGTGCGGTGCCATCAGTTCGTAGGCGCGATCGAGCATGCGCTTGCTGGAGAAGAGCAGGAAGGCGCGGCCACGCGAGAGCTTGACCAGCCTGTACATCTCGCGCGCAATAGCCTTCATGTAGTCGTCGGAACCTGCGCCATACGCCGGCTCGGGCAGGTCGCGCGGCAGGTAGAGCAGGGCGTTCTCCTCGTAGTCGAAGGCCAGCGGGAGGATGCGCTCAAGCACATCGGAGCGTTCGAGCGGATCGAGGCCAATGCGACGCCGGAAATAGGTGAAGTTCGGACCTTTCTCTTCCGGTTTCGCCGGGTTGGGTCCGATTGTCGCCAGGGTGGCGGAGGTGCAGATGACGTTGCACTTATTGAAGAGGCGCTCCTTGAGCCACTTCGTCACGTCGAGCGGGGCCGCAGACGCCTGCAATGTTACGCGGGTGGCCGATGCCTCCACACGCTCGACGTAGTAGACGAACTTACTGGGCTCCGCAACGGAGAAGACCATGCGCACATTCTCCGCCAGATTCTGCGCGCGCTTGAGCAGCTTATCGTAGAGCTGGCTCTCCTTCTCCGGCATATCCTTTGGGCGCTGTTTGCGCAGCGAATCGGCCAGATCGGTGATGACTGTCGCCAGGCGCAGGCCCTCTTCGAGAGGCCCATCGAGGTTCACTCGTCCCTTATAGCCCGGATTCGCCACCTGGTAGAGCCGTGCCCACATGTGTTCGGCGGCCTGTAGCGTCTCGTCTTGCAGGCGTAACAGGCTGTGATCTTTCAGCATGCGCTGCGCCAGGAGCGTCTGCACCTGCAGCGGATTGATCGTTACTGTAAAGGAGCGTGTTGCCTCCTCCTCAAGGTGATGGGCCTCGTCGAGCACGATCACATCGCGCTCGGGCAGCAGGAAGCCATCCATCGCAGCATCGAGCAGGAGCAGAGTGTGATTGACGACGATGACCTTTGCGCGCCCGGCCCGTTCGCGCATCATGCGTACATAGCACTCGCCGAAGAAGCTGCACTTGCTCCATGCGCACTGGTCGCTATCGGTCGCCACCCTGGAGCGTATTTCGCCGGGTAGCTGGAAGCCGAGCGTCTCGAAATCGCCGGAGAAGGTCGACTCGGGATCGTTCACGATCTCCAACAGGCGCTTGAAGTCGCGATTTTTAGCGTAGAACTGCATCCCCACCCGTTCCGTCTCCAACCGATCTATGCACACGTAGTTATTGACGCCCTTGACCAGCGCGGCCTCGAAGGACTTGATATGCTGCTGCACGAAGGGAATGTCTTTGTAGAAGAGCTGCTCCTGCAGCGCCTTGTTCGCCGTGCTGACGATCGCGACCTTGCTGGAACGCACGATAGGAACCAGGTAAGCTAAGCTTTTCCCAATACCCGTGGCAGCTTCGATGATCGCCGGAGAGCCATGTGTCAGCGAACGAGCGACCAGGGTCGCCATCTCGACCTGTGCCGGACGCTCCTCGTAACCGGGCAAGAGTTGCGAGAGCACGCCACCCTGCTGCAGGTCTTGCTCGATGATCCGTTGCAGGCGCGAATTAGTGGTCGGCGTGGCTTCATCAATCGTGGACCATTCAGGCAGGTCTACGTCCTCTAGTTGAGCAAGCTGTTCGCCATCGGGTGCGACAAATGTAACGGGCTCGGGGGGCGACGTCGCGACATCCTCAGCGTGCATCTTCTGCGTGCGCGTCTCAGCGGGAAGCGGAGAGATGCGAGCGGGATCATGGCTGACGTTGCCATTAACGCCCGGCAGAATGGGCGTCGAGGGGACGTGCAGACGTGGCGGCGGGCTGCTTGCCTTGACCGGGAAGCCCATCAGTGCACCCAGATACTGACTGGAGAACTCAAATGTGTGCGGAAAGCGCTCGATGGGATCGTAGGAGAGCGCCTGCAGCAGCACGCGTTCAACGGCGGGCGAGATGGCATCGTTGAGGCTGCGGGGAGCCGGAAACAGCGCCAGCTTTTGTTGTTGCAGCAGGAGCTCGCGCCCGGTCGCATCAAAGGGACGGCGACCGCAGAGCCATTCATAGGCCATAACCGCCAGGGAATACTGGTCGCTATTGAAGGTCGGCTGCCCCTGCAAGGCTTCAGGCGCTTTATAAGGGAGCGCGAAATCCTCGTCGTCCAGGACAAGATCAATGCCGGGCAGAGCGAGCGAGAAGTCGGTCAGGAGAAAAGTACTGTACGCGGCGGCGAGCAGATTGCCGGGGTGCAGGTTATTGTGCATCACGTTGTTGACGTGCGCGTAGTGGATGGCGTCCGCGATGGGCGAGAGGTATTGTTTTACTTCGTCGGGCGCAATGCGCTTGCCGGCGGGAATACGCTCGCGGAACGTCTCGCCCTCTACATAATCCATCACCAGATAGGCGTAGTCGCCGGCGAAGTTCGCGTCGACAACGTTCACAATATTACGGTTCTTGAGCTTCTTTACTTGTTTTGCGCGGGCTAGAAAGGCTTCTTTCGCCTCCGTCGTGGTGAGAGGAATATTCAGCTTCTTCAGCAGAAGGTCTTTCTTGCGCTGCCTGCTCCGATAGTAGGTGCTCGTAGAACTCGTGCGTAGCAGCTCGGTGAGCGTGTAAGGTCCAAGCTGCTGCAGTTCTACCTCTGGCATTGTCTCCTCGCTTCCCCCAAATATGAACATGTGTTTCGAGCCGGTACGTGCAGTATAGCATATGCGAAAGCAGAATTCACGCGCCCGCATCCGTTCGCGTATGAATTGACCTTGCTCGATCTAGCCCGACCTTCCTGAATATACATAATCGGACGGCGCCCTTGGAGCAATCAAGCATCACTTGCGCAATACTGCGCGAGGGGATAGAATGTGAATAGCTCCAGTATAGATAACCAGCACTCCCCCGGAGTGGTGAGGTGAGGAAGGGCGCGCAAGTATGCAGATAAACGATGATCCTATTATGGTGTTCGCTGGCAGCGGTAGTTACCGTCTGACCAGCCGCATCTGTAAGTATCTCCATATTCCACAGGGCAAGAACGAGACGCTGCACTTCTCGGATGGCAATACGTTCGTGCGCATCCTGGAGAATGTGCGCGGTCGCCGCGTATACGTGGTACAATCGACGGTCTTCCCCGCCAACGATAACTTCATAGAGCTGCTCTTCTGGATCGATGCCTTCAAGCGTGCAGGTGCCGAGACGGTCACGGTGGTCATTCCGTACTTTAGCTATGCCAAAGGCGATAAGAAGGACGAGCCGCGTGTCTCCATTCGTGCCCGCGTCTGCGCTGACGCTATCGAGGCTGCCGGGGCCGATCGTGTCGTCACTATGGATCTGCACGCACCTCAGATCCAGGGCTTCTTCCACCGTCCCGTCGATAACCTCTACGCCCTCCCTCTCATCTGTGAGCGCCTGCGCGCCCTCGATCTGCAGAATGATATCGTTATCGTCTCCCCCGATGTCGGTTTCGCGAAACAGGCGCGCCGCTACGCCTCGTACCTCAACGCGCCGATCGCTATCGCCGACAAAGAACGCACCGCCCACGACGAGAAAGCCCACATCTTGCAAATTATCGGCGATGTGCGCGGCAAAACGGCCCTCATCGTGGATGATTTCACTATCTCTGGCGGCACGCTTGCCAGCGTCTCGGTCAAGCTGCTTGAAGAGGGTGCCAGGGAGGTCTATGCCGCCGTGACGCATGGTGTGCTCGCCGATGGCTCCGTCGAGCGCATCGATAAAAGTCCGCTGAAATGCCTCTTCATTACCGATACCGTGGAGAACCAGCCGGCGCGCTTCTCCGACAAGATCGAGGTCATCTCGGTCGCTTCGATCTTCGGCGAGGCCATTAAACGCATCCATAACCGCGAGAGCATTAGCGAGATGTTCCCCAAATAAGGCCCCGTTTTCCCGCTTTTCGCCTGTATGGAGGAGAACCTGGAGGGGAATATCCAGTTCCCGTCCTGGCTTTTGTCGCTCTCCATCTTCCACCTATATGGCAATCCAATCTTCCTTGGTATGGACTGGGGCAACTTCCTGGGTATGACTGGCGTGGCTATTGTGCTGCTGGTCATTGGCATTGTACAGTTCCGCTCCGCCGATATCGAGCTCGGCTGAAGATGCTGTTCGGGAGGGCCCTGTCAACTACCGCTCACGCAGCAAATAGTCCGGCAGATCGGCGATTGAGGCCAGCACCGCCGCTGGCCTCGCTCGCTCCACCAGCGGCGAATCGCCCCTATGTTTTCCCGTCTCGACCAGCACGCCTCTGATGCCTGCTCCTTGCGCGCCGCCAATATCATTCTCGATATCGTCGCCTACCATTAAGGTCTCGTCTGCCGCCACGCCGATCCTCTGTAACGCCTGCTCAAAAAAGTCTCGCGACGGCTTCCCCAGGACGACTGCTTGTTTGCCCGACGCCAGCTCCAGAGCGCGCACGAATGGGCCGCTATCCAGTTGCAGTCCATCCTTTGTCTTCCAGTACAGGTTCACATGCATCGCCAACAACGCAGCTCCACCCATCAACAACTGGAACGCCCGGTTCATCGCTTCATACGACAGCAGTTCCTCTGCTCCTCCGATGACGACCACCTCCGCCGCCGTCGTCAGGCCATCGACCAGTTCGATGCCTGCAAAATCCGTCGCCGTGTCTCCCTTCGTAAGCACCCAGCAACGCTTCCCCGCCAGGTGCTGGCGAATGTAGTCCGCCGTCGCCACCGGGGCTGTCATTATGTGCTCCTCTTGCACAGGAAGACCTATCTTTTGCAGCCGCTGCGCCAGCAGCGCGCGCCCCACTGTTGTCGTATTCGTGACGAAACAGGTGCGATACCCCTGCTGCTCCAGCCATTTCAGCGTCTCCGCCGCCCCTGGAACAGGCTGCATGCTGACGTGCAGCACACCATCGATATCGAGAAGAATTCCATTCAGCATCTTTTTCTCCCCTGTTGAAAAATACCCTTTGTGCCGCTCAATCGTGCCGGATATTGCTCTTCCACAGCCGCCTATATCCACTACGTGATCTCATCAAGAAAGCTGTTTAACACATCGAGATAGCGATCAATATCTGTTTCCTTGTATCGTTGATTTTGACGTCACCATCCGTTATACAACGCCCGGCGGGTATTTAACAATGGTTGCAATTATTCAGGCTCTCTCGCTATGTGTGCAAATCGCAAAATTCTATGGGTAATTTCTGTACAAACTATTCTGATGGCGAGCCGCCTCCCAAAAGAGCAAGCTGCCTGAATATCTAATGAATAAATCATCTTTAAATTTTGCGACTTGTAATCTTCTTATCTCCAAAAATCCTTGCTATCTAACGTAGACTAATAGATAATGTAATATTCCTGTTCATTCTCGGATATTTTTTATTACAGATCATAAGAAAAAGGAGGAAACGTTGGCTGACTACATTCAGTTCACAGCGGACGATGGGGGCAATATGCTGGTAGAAGTGACAGAAGAAGAGATACCATCGGAAGGAGGCGTACAGAAAGCTGGCCTGCGAGAGATGGTCGACAAACGTGTGGCTGTAGCTCGTACCTCCTTTGAAGAAGCTGTACAGCGGACGATTCGCTATAACGCCCAGGCTTTCATTCAATCAGTAAGTAGTCTGCCAATACTTCCCAGTGAGGCGGAGATCACCTTTGGATTGAAGGTAACGGGTGAAGCTGGCAATGTTGCTGTCGGACAGGTAGGCGGCGAGGCCAACTATACGATCAAATTGACCTGGAAGCGAGAGACGAAGGATAAGGAGCCTGATGAGCATTGATTTCAGGATGAGCATCGTCTATATTCTCGATGAAGGCTCTCTCCAGCATGTAGGTAACAGAACAGCTGGTACAGGCTTCGTTGTCACCTCTGACGGTCTCATTACTACATGTGCTCATGTCATCAATTTCGCGCGAGCAAGTGAGTTTGTTCACCTCATCTTCTATGATCCTACTACTCTAAAGGCGCAGCGCGAAATCAGAGTAGCAAGGGTACTGCCCGAATATGTGCGCGATGCCAATACTGAAGACATTGCTATCTTGCGCCTGGAAGGACCTCTTCCACCAATGGTAGTTCCTCTTCCACTTCGGCAGTCGTTTAATACACAAGGGCAAACGTTTCTCTCCTTTGGCTTTCCTGAAGCAAAGCCCGAAGATGGTTTGTTAGGTGAATGCCGGGTGCTCGGTCCGGTCTCTGCAGATACTATTCCACTCATTCAACTGACTAGCGATCAAGTTGCTAGTGGTTTTAGCGGGGCTCCGGTATGGGATGAAAAACATCAGGCAGTCATTGGGATGATCACCAGTATCATCGGGACGAGAAAAGTCAAAATCGCGGGTACAGCTATCGAGCTTCCCTTTGACCGTGACTGGCGGAATACAGGAGTAACCTTTGCCACCCCTGTAGAGACATTGCGAGAAGTGTGTCCGCATCTGCAAATTTCTGACGTTTGTCCATATTGCGGCCTGGTTGCATTTACCGAGGAGCAGGCTCAATTCTTCTTTGGACGCGAGTATCTCATCGGTAGGCTACTGAACAGATTGAGACAAGATCTGCGCTTCCTGGCTGTGTTGGGACCATCGGGTAGCGGCAAGTCATCGGTCGTGCAGGCTGGATTGATCCCACAGTTGCGGCAGGGAGCGATAAAGGACAGTGATCGTTGGGGCATGATCGCCACTCGTCCAGCGGCTGATCCTTTCAAACAACTGGCAACGGCTGGCCTTCTTGTTGAGTCACAAAACCTCACTGAAGGTGTAAGATCCTGGTTGGCTCAGCATGCTCAGCAGACGCGGCTGGTCCTGGTCATTGATCAGTTTGAAGAACTCCTGACCGCCTGCTCGGAGAGCGCTCGCCGAGACTTTGTGGGGCAGCTCACAGCGTTGCTCGGCTCTGATTTACCCATCACGGTTATCCTCGTAATGCGCGACGATTTCTATAATCAGCTTGCTCAACAGGAAGCATTGGTGGAATGGTTGGAGCGTAGCCAGGGACCGATGAATATTCCTCAGGCGCTCAAATGGGATGAAGTGATGACCATTGTGCAAAAGCCTGCCGAGGCGGTTGGTCTGCGCTTCCAGGAGGGCCTGGTCGAAGCTATTGTAAATGATGCTACGGGAACGGCAACTTCCTCTGTAGAAGGGGGACGAACCGCGCGCATTACCATCCTGCCCTTGCTGGAGTTTGCTCTGACTCAACTATGGGAGAAGCGCAAGGATGGGATTTTAAGCCGTGAAGCCTATGAAGCGATCGGAAAGGTGACGGGTGGCTTGACTCAATGGGCTGACCAGGTCCTCTCCAGGCTGAAGGTGCAGGAGGAACAGTGGGAGGAGAAACAGCGCAACGAGCGGCAGAAACTGGCCCGGCGCATCTTCACCGACCTGGTTTATATTGGTGATGAGAGCCAGGGCATCCCGGATAGCCGGAGGCGTGTCGCTCTGGCGGCGCTCTGTCGCCAGGAAAGCGAACTGGCGGAAGTGCGTCAGGTAGTACAACAACTGACCGACGGGCATTTGCTGGTAACGACGTATGATGCACAGAGCAAAGAGGAGACGGTGGAGATTATCCACGATGCGCTCTTGTGGGAATGGGGGGAACTGAGACGCTGGCTGCGCGATGACCACGACTTTCTGGTATGGCACCAGGAGTTTGAAAGACGCGTGCAGGCCTGGGTTGAGACGAATAGCGCTGATCCTGCGGGGCGGGAGGAGGACAAGCTTTTTGGGGGATCGGACCTGGCCGAGGCCATCGAATGGTTGATTACACGCCGCGCCGACCTCGCCCAGACAGAGCAGGACTTCATCCAGGCTAGCCAGGTACGGCAGGCTCAAGAGGAGGGTATGCGCAAGCGCTACGAGGAAGCGGTGAAGGCGAGGCGGCGTCTGCTCATCACAAGTGTCCTGGGAGGAATAGCAGTGTCTGGTGGCGCGGGCTGGTTTGCTGTCCAATGGTTGGCATCCGTGATCCCGACTTATATTAATGTTTCCACCTATACAGGTCATAAGATGCCTGTATGGCGCGTGGCCTGGTCGCGGGACGCCTCGCGCATTGCTTCCGTAGGCCCTGATAGGACCGCGCAGGTATGGTCCGCCAATACAGGGCGCCCGATCTACACGTATGCTCGGCGCAAGGGTGCGGTTGCTGGTCACACAGACTCGGTGACAGCGGTAACATGGTCTCTCGATAGTTATTATGTCGCTTCCGCAAGCTATGATAAGACCGTACAGGTATGGAATTCTGATGGGCAGGTTAATCTCTATAAGCCCCTTACGTATCGGCGACATACTAATCTCGTGCTTGCCGTGGCCTGGTCACCTGATGGCAAATATATTGCCTCTGCCGGGTATGACCGGATTGTGCACGTTTGGCAGCCTGTCAGTCTCCAGACAATCTATACCTATCAGGGCCATAGCGACTCGGTCAATGCCGTGGCCTGGTCGCCTGGTAGTCAACGCATCGCATCCGGGAGCGGTGATAGGACGGTGCGGGTATGGGATGCTACAAGCGGAAAGCATGTCCTGACCTATACAGGTCATAACAATCACGTGGTCTCCGTGGCCTGGTCGCCCAACGGGAAATATATTGCCTCAGCAGGCTGGGATACAGACCACAGAGTGCAGGTGTGGGAGGCCGCGACCGGCAAGACCGTCTATACCTACGCCGGACGCCACAAGGATGTTGTCACCGCAGTATCCTGGTCCCCGGACAGTGCCTACATCGCCTCGGGCAGTTGGGATGGGACCGTGCAGGTCTGGAACGCGTTGAATGGAAATGTGATCTGTGACTATTTAGAGCATCATGCAAAGGTGCTGAGCGCGGTATGGTCGCCGAGAGATAGGCGCATTGCCTCAGCAGGCTATGATAAGGTCGTGCGGGTGTGGCAGCCCAAGTAAAGAAACCATCCTATCCTCTTTGTAGTTTGTACTAGCGTAGCGTCACATCAAAGAAGCATGGAGGCACTATGTCTAAGCTACTTAAAACCTGCGTTATCAAGCCATGGGCAGGTATGGCACACGACCCGGCAACATCCAGGAGATGTCTCATAGGGAGGATTATCATCCTTATGCTTTTGCTATCGGGCATGCTGGTAATAGGATGTGGTCCGAATACTCCTTCCAGTAGTTCCTCTTCTAGTTCCTCTTCGCCTGACACGAACTCGCCGCTGGCGACGGGGACCACTACACCAACTACTGCTGCGGACAGTAAGCAAAGCGCATCCTCGACAACAACGCCTGCAACCCCAACGACGGCAATGGGCGCTACACCGGGCTCCAACCCGCAGCCGGCGGCCTCTACGCCGGTTGCTACAAAGGCACCAGTGGCCGCTACGCCCGATCAATCCAATCCTCCCACAGGACCTACAACTGTGGTGGAGGCCGATCCCAGTAGCTTTACTGTGACCATACATGGCTTTGATCCCAGTGCAACGGCAGGACAGAACACTGAGCAAAAACAGTCAGTCGAGTTAGATAATACTGATTCAACCGGCATCATCAAATGGTCGGTCTTAATAGAAATGTTCGATGGGAAAGGCTGGCTCAGCGTTTCACCTTCTGGTGGCACAGTGCCACCTGGAAAATCGGGGCAGTCTGGGAAATCGAATGCGGATATCATAGTGTCGGTCTCGTCGACTATGCCGCCTGGTGACTATAAGGGGTGTGTTGAATTTCTTCCACCGAATCCTCAAGATCATTGTAATAATGCCGATAATGAAGCTAATAAGGAAGTTGCAGTCGATCTGACAGTTGTTGCTGCGGCGTCCACGTCGACCTCGCCTCCTGCCGCTCAGCCTACACCAACTTCCCAACAGCCTGTAGCTCCACCCACGCCAACCTCGCAGCCGGTCGCGCCACCCACGCCGACCTCCCAAGAGCCCGTAGCTCCACCTACACCGACCTCACAGCCAATTGCGCCACCCACGCCGACCTCGGAGCCGGTCGCGCCACCCACGCCGACCTCGCAGCCAGTCGCGCCACCCACACCGACCTCGCAGTCAGTCGCGCCTCCAACATCCACGTCAACCTGAGTGCTCTCCTCCTTGAGGACTGTATATTGCAAAACTTAGTGGGCGATCTGTCTTCGAAAGGATGGCAACCTGGACAACTTTCTCACCGGGATCCAGTTCCCGGTTGAGAAAGTGTCGTGAGAGAGATCAGTTCTTAGGAGAGTTCAGCTTCTCACATCCTTCCGTTTCAGCGCGATGCCAACCACAATGACCAGTACCACGATGATGGCTCCCAGCATCCCCCACGAGAGCAGGAGCCGGTGCAGAGCATCGCTCTGGCTGTAGATGGAGAAGAGCGTGCTGTGATAGGTATTGTCGGTGCCGAACAATTTGTCTCCACCGACCTTATCGGCGTGCAGGCCGATTGAGGTCCCCAGCGCGGCCATCGCCCAGCGCGTGGGGAAGACGGTCGCCAGTATCTGCGTAACCCAGTCCTTGAGCGGGATGATGGCGCCCGAGAAGATGACCTGGGGGATCAGGATGATCGGGACGAAGCTGATGGCCCGGTCGTTGTTGGGCGCGATGGCCGAGATCGTCAGGCCGACCATGAGGCCCGCCAGCGAGGTCAGCGCGAGCGTGATGTAGCTCTCCAGGAGGGGTGGTAAGAATACCCCCTGCTGAAGAGGTTCGCCGAAATTCACCACCAGGACGAGGATAGCGCTCTGGAAGAGGCAGAGCAGCCCCAGCACGACGATCTTCGAGAACATATAAGGCAGGATGCCGAGGTTGACGGCGCGCTCGCGCTTATAGATAGCCGCCTCCTTGACGATCTCACGTGCTCCGTTAATGCAGCCGAAGAGGACGGTGGCGAATGCCATGATGAAGAGCACCTTTTGCGCATCGGTTCCCGGTCCCGGCAGGATAAAGTCCTGTAGGGCCTGCTGCTGTCCGCCTTTTTGCTGTACAAATGACCGGCCTTTGGGGTCGGTTTTCAGGAAGTCGACCACGCTCTGGCAGTCGATCTGGCTCTTTGTCCGTGCCTGCGGCAGCGCGAGTGGGCCGTTCGAGGTGATTATCTGAGTGCCACACTGTACAAGGTTATTGGCGTCGAAGACTCCCGTCCCCACTTCGAAGCGTACCATGAGGACGAGCATAATGGCGATGACCGGCGCCTGCAGCAGCAGGATCATCAGGTTCCCTACGTCGTTTTTGAGCAGCTCCACATAGCGCGTCGAAAGGAGCGCAAACTGCGACAGGGGGCTGCCGCGCTTAACCCGTTTCGGCATTTTCTCCGTGCTCGTCTGATTGCCGTTCTGTGCCTGCCGGGCTTGCCCTTCCCGCAATGGCTCCGCGACATACTGTTGATAGTCGGGCGATGCCAGGAAGCGCGCCTCGGCCTGCCTGGGAATATCCGGCTGCTCCTTGCTGGGCTCAAGTGTACTGTAAATCTCGGCGAAGTCGGTCTTATCAAAGTATCTTTTGGCCTCGTTGGGCGGACCAAAGTAGGTGAGTCGCCCTCCCTGCGCCAGGAAGCAGACGTAATCGCAGGCGTTGATATTGTTTGTAGCGTGCGTGACCAGGATAATTGTGCGTCCTCTATCCGCGAGTCGACGCAGTAGCGACATCATTTTGCGGTCCATCCCCGGATCAAGGCCCGACGTAGGCTCGTCCAGGAAGAAGATGCCGGGATTGGCCAGTAGTTCGAGGGCGATCGATACACGTTTGCGCTGGCCCCCGGAGAGTTTACTCACCAGCAGGTGACGTCGTTCAGTTATCTCTACATCCGCGAGCACCTCGTCGATGCGCCACTTGATCTGCTCTTTCGTAAAGTCGCAGGGCAGGCGCAGGCGAGCCGAATAGTAGAGCGCCCGCTCCACGGTCAGTTCGCGATGGACAATATCATCCTGGGGTACGTAGCCGAGCTGCGTACTGAAGGCGGCGGTCTTGCGATAGTAATCCACGCCGTTATACAGCACGGTCCCCTCCTGCGCCGGGCGTAGACCATTCAGGGCATCCATGAGTGTGGATTTGCCGGCCCCCGAGCCGCCGACGAGCGCGACGAACTTGCGCGGCGGAATAGCCAGCGAGATGTCGTTCAGCAGGATGACGTTGTTGTTGCCGACCTTCTTGAGGTGCAGCGCGTCGATGCGGATATGGCTGCTCTCGTCGTACTGTTTCAGCTCGGTCCCATTGTGAATAAGTCGATAGGGACCGATGCGGATCTCGTCGCCCGTGCGTACAAGCTGGTTGGTGACGCGTTGCCCGTTGACATAGACGTGGTTAGTGCTGTTGGTATCGATGATGCGATAGCCGCCCTCGACCTTCTCCAGGACCGCGTGGTGGGCCGAGACCTGTGGGTGGTTGAGCACTATGGTGTTGTCAGGCGCGCGCCCGATTGTCAGCCTGTTGCTGGTCAGCGGAATGGGCTGCATCTCGGGCAGCAGCGTTTCCTGCTGATGTGCAATTCCATCGTTGTAGGTAAGCGTGACCAGTGTTCCGTGTTGGTCGCCGATGCGGAAGATATCGCCCTGGACCAGTCGCTTGCGGAATTGCTGGTCCCCGCGCAGGCGCTGCCCCTGATACCAGAGTCCGTTGAGCGTCTTGCCGCGCGCGGGATGAGGATGGATAAGCACCAGGTCGTTGCCTTCGCGTACGATCTGCGCGTGCATTCCCGAGATGACGGGCTCCGCGATAACAATATCGCATCCGCTCTCGCGTCCAATCGTCATAACCTGTTTATTCAAAATATGCTTCTGCTCGTTGCTATGAACGTTGCTACTCACCGTAAGCGACGGCATGCCGATATCGTCCAACGATGCGATCGCGGTCCCCGAAGGCGAGATCCCCGGCGGAATATTGACCGGCGGCCATGGCCCTGGCTCTCCCGGTCGTGCCATCGGTGGAGGCGTCGCTGGCGCTACTGGTCGCATCATAGCTGGAGGCGTGGGTGCCGCTGGTTGCTCATATGCCACTGGCTGTTGGAACGCTGCTTGTTGGAGAAGGAAGACGAAGCTTGTACTCTCTCCAAGGCTCACCATACTGCTGTTCTGCAGAATCCCTTGCTGCATACGCTGCTGGTTGATGGCGACAAAATTGTTCGATGAAAGGTTTTCGATCGTCCAGCCATTCCCTTGCAGACGGATACAGGCGTGCCTTCTGGAAACCCTTGGATCTAAAACAACTATATCGTTCTCTCCATCTCGACCAATTGTAGTGACTGCTTTAGAAATAGCAATGACCTTGTCTGTGAGTGGGCCACTCAGAAACTGGATGCTGACGCCGCTAATCAGCATTTCTTCTGCTCTCAAACCAGTACTCCTCGATCTTCATCTTCCAATAACGCCTCAAGTATATCTTTCAATCCAGCAGTTTGCAAGAGAAACCCCTTGAGCGCTTCACTTTTGCCATAAACTCGTCATAGTTCTACCAGACTTATCCCTCTACTGGAAGTCGAAGTTCCCATGCAAAATTTTTTCGTGCATCAACACTTGCAAATGCTATAAGACATGGGTATACTTCGTATAAGGGAGAAAAAGCACCCTCTCTTCTCCCGCACCCTTTCTCTCTTTTTCCTCACCAATCTATTTGCGGTCTCCCATCATTATTTGTTACAATGCCATCGTATGTAATGCTAAGCTCCGCCTATGCATCCAGGCATATTCTCTACCCGGCCCACTCCCCAGTTTCACCCGTTGGGGCGGTCGGCCAGGGATTGAACAGAACACGGTTATAGCAGCATTCAGGAGTGTTACCCATAGCGACCGGGCCTGTTCCTGACCAGTTCAAGCCCCGCGCCACGAGTGCTACTCCACAACACATGTCTACAAGGACCAGGAGACATCATGAACAAGAAGCAATCGCAAACACGCGATGCAAACAAAAACGAGCGGCGTGCCTCGGGTTCCTCTACGGCTTTGCTCGAAAACGAGGACCGCGATACGCTGGTGGGCTACTACTATCAGATGCTCTTTATTCGCCACTTCGAGGAGAAGGCCGCAGAGATGTACAACAAGGCGCGCATCGGTGGCTACTGTCACCTCAATCTCGGCGAAGAGGCGACGGTGGTCGGCTTTTGCTCAGGTCTTGAACCTGACGATTATGTCTATACCAACTATCGAGAGCATGGCTACGCGCTTGGGCGTGGCATCTCATCCGAGGCCGTGATGGCCGAACTGTTCGGTAAGGAGACCGGCTGCGCGCATGGACGTGGCGGCTCGATGCATATGTTCGACATCAATCAGCATTTTATGGGTGGCTATGGTATCGTTGGTGGACAGGTCCCTCTGGCGACCGGTGCCGCCTTCGCTCTGGCCTATCGCGGCGCGCGCGAGATCGTGGCCTGCCAGATGGGCGATGGCGCGACGAACGGTGGCCCTTTCCACGAGTCGCTCAATATGGCGAAGATCTATCGCCTGCCCATCATCTACTTCGTGGTCAATAATCAGTACGGCATGGGCCTCGCCGCCGACAAGGGCTCCGCCGTGAGTGAGCTTTACCGCAAAGGCTGCGCCTACGACATGAATAGCGTGCGCGTCGATGGCAACGATGTGCTGGCCGTGCGCGATGCGATGCGCACCGCCGCGAAACTGGCCCGCGAGGACCGCCAGCCCAGCCTGATCGAGGCCGTCAGTTACCGCTTCCGGGGCCACTCCGTAGTCGATCCCGACCGCTATCGCGATCGCAAAGAGGTGGAGCGCGGTCGTTCACAGGACCCTATCTCTCTATTTGCCCGGCGCTTGCTGGATGCTGGCGTGCTGGATGACGCTGCCCTGGCAGATATTGAGGAACAGACACAGCAAGAGCTTGCGGCGACTGTGCAATTCGCCGAGGAGAGTCCTTATCCGCCCGTGGAGGGTCTCTTTGACTTCGTCTACGCGTCCGATGATGCGCCAGTGGGAGGGAGATAACGTTATGGCTGAGCTTACATTTCGGCAGACATTGAATGAGACGCTTCGCGAAGAACTGACGCGTGATGAGAACGTTTTCTTAATCGGCGAGGAGATCGGCAACTTCGAGGGCTCGTACAAGATTACGGCGGGCCTCTTGAAGGAGTTCGGTCCCATGCGCGTGGTCGATACCCCGATCGCTGAGAATGGCTTTGTGGGCATGGCGACCGGCGCGGCGATGCTTGGCCTGCGCCCGATCGTCGAGATTATGACGATCAATTTCATCATTCTGGCGATGGACGAGATCGTCAACCACGCGGCGAAGATCTACTATATGTTCGGCGGCCAGTGCCCTATCCCTATGGTGATCCGTACGCCCGGTGGCGGCGGCCAGCAGCTCTCCGCGACCCATTCGCAGAATCTGGAGGTCTGGTTCTCCCATGTGCCCGGCCTCAAGGTCGTCGCCCCCTCGACTCCCGAAGATGCCAGGGGCCTGCTACGCTCTGCTGTGCTCGATAACAATCCGGTGATCTTCCTTGAGAACCTCGCCCTGTATAATGTAAAAGGTGAGGTTCCCGATGGCTACTATAAGACGCCAATCGGCCAGGCGAAGGTCTCTAAAGAGGGGACCGACCTGACGGTCATCAGCTACTCCCGCATGGCGTCGATGGCGCTGGATGTGGCGCGCCGCATGGAGCGGGAGGAGGGGCTGAGCGTCGAGGTGGTCGATCTGCGTTCGCTGCGTCCGCTGGATACCCAGACGGTCATCAACTCGGTGAAAAAGACGGGACGCGGCGTCATCTTTGAGGAGGACTGGCGTACCTATGGCGTCGGGGCTGAGATTGCCGCATTGCTGCAAGAGGAGGCATTTGATTATCTCGATGCTCCGATCAAGCGTGTGGCCAGTGTCGAGGTGCCCCTGCCGTACTCCAAACCGCTCGAATTGGCAGCCCTGACCGGGGCCAGGCAGTTGATTGAGGCGATCAGTGAACTCGCTCCTCGCCGTCGCAGGCGGTAACTGTTCAGGACCCCTCATCTAGTAGGGAAGGGGCTTGCCCCCATCCGGCTCGGGGAGCGCGATCAGGCTCGGCCAGCACGATCAGGCTACGGAGCGGCGTTCTCGGGAACCGGATGGGGGCAAGCCCCTTCCCTACTCAAGAGGTACCGGGAGAACTCATGCAGGGGGCCGATATGTTCACCTTAATTGCCTTAATCACTGTGGTACATGCATTATAAAATACGAGCCGACTTCAAGGTATTCGAAAAGTGGTTGACCGCTCTGCTAAGCCTACTTCATCCGCAGCAGAGAGCTTCCATATGATAAAATATAAGATGTCATGCCAGAATAAAATATTAGTGCAGAAGTTGACTTGTTCCGATTGAAACGTAGCAGGAAGAACCTGGGGAGATTATCCCAGGTCATCATCTTCACTGGTGCGGCCAGTGGCAATGGTCGTCACCAGCAGAAGTCCGCGCCGCTCAAGGTCACAACGTACTCGTGAGCGCTATCAATGAAGAAGCAGTTCGTGTCTTCGTGCAGAAGAATGCAAAGCGATGACTTTTTCTGGCCCCCGTTACTTGATCGTTCAGGATAGTGCGCAGGTGCTAAAGCAGCCGTTATCCTTCGTGTTGCATGTAATACGCAGAATATATAACAAGAGGTCGGTAATTTTCCTGGTCAGCCCATAATCACTGCATTCGTTCCTACAAAGGAGGCAGCGCGTAATGTCCCCACGTTCAGATCTTTATACCATCGGCGTCGAAGAAGAGTACCAGATCATCGATCCCGCCACGCGTGAACTGAGCCCCGACTCCGAGACTATCCTGCCGGACGCCCAGAAGACACTGGGCGACGAAGTGCAGCTTGAAATACAGCTTGCACAGATAGAGATTGCCACATCCATCTGCCAGACCCTGGCAGATGTGCGCGCCCAACTGGCGCATACACGTCGCGAGGTTATCGCCGCCGCTGCCAAACATAACAGGCAGATCGCTGCTGCGGCATCCCATCCCTTCTCGTACTGGTCCGATCAGAAGATTACTCCTCACGAGCGCTACCTGAGCCTTGAGGATGATTATAAGCAACTGTCGCGCGAGCAGACTATCTTCGGCTGCCATGTGCATGTCGGCATCAATGATCGCGAACTGGCGATTCAGGCGATGAATCATATGCGTCCCTGGCTGGCGTCGCTGCTGGCGCTCTCCAGCAATTCGCCTTTCTGGTGGGGAACCAATACGGGCTATTTCAGTTATCGTACCCTGGTCTGGTCGCGCTGGCCCTTCTCGGGCCCGCCGCCGATCTTTTCGTCGCGCGCCGACCGGCAAGAGTTGATCACAACGCTGATCGCTATCGAGAGTGTCAGTGAGCCAACGAAGATCTACTGGGATATGCGCCTGTCCGAGCGTTTCGATACGATCGAGGTGCGCATCATGGATGTCTTCATGACGATCGATGACGCGGTGATGGCTGCCGGCCTCGTGCGCGCCCTGGTCCAGACCTGCTACGAGAAGGCGCTGCGCGGCGAGATCTTTCCGCCCGTGCGGCACGAGGTGCTGCGCGCCGCCAACTGGCGTGCCGCCCGCTACGGCCTCGCCGGCGATCTGGTAGATTCCGTGGCTGAGCGCGCGGTTCCAGCTCCGCAGATGATGCGGAGCTTCCTGGACTTCGTTCGCCCCGCTCTGAAGGATCAGCACGACTGGGAGGCGGTTTCGGCGCACGTCGAGCATGTGCTACACTATGGGACGGGGGCCGCCCGCCAGCTCGTCATATATCAACGTACACAGAGTTTGCGGGATGTCGTTGATTTTATTGTTGCTGAGACGGCGAAGGGCACGGAGTAACGTTGTTGCAGTGGCCTCTTACCCGGAAAAGGATGTTTATGGCTTCAGGAGAAAATTCGTTCCCTACAAAACTGGGCGCGCTGGCGGCGGTGGGTGGTCTCACCGCCCTGACCGTCCAGGCGTACCGGTACCCTCTGAAGGCGACGGCTGCCCTATCGCGCGCGGCAATGCTGCTCGCCGGTGCGCGCGAGGGGACCTGCGATGCCGCCGGTTTCCCCATTCACTATTACTACGCGGGACGCCGTGGGACGCCGCTGGTCTTCATTCACGGTCTGGGCGGCTCGGCGGAAAACTGGCTCTTCCTGCTCTCACTCTTGAGTAGAGAGTACCTTGTCTACGCGCTCGATCTGCCCGGCTTCGGTAGAACTCCCCTGGCACCAGAGGGGACCAATATTGGTACGCACACGCTCTACGTGCAGCGTTTCCTCGACGCCCTGGGCTATCCGCGCGCCACCCTCGTCGGCAACTCGCTCGGCGGCTGGATCGCGACCCGCTTTACCGTCGACAACCCCGAACGCGTCCGCCATCTCTACCTGCTCAATAGCGCGGGCCTGAGCCGCGAGGGTGCCTACTCGCCCTATACGCCCGACCGCGCGTCGGCCCGTCGCGCCGTCCAGAACTTCGCAGGCCGTTCTCTACCGATCATACCCAATGTTATGCTCGATGCCATGGTCGAGAATTCGCAGCGCCCCGCCTTCAAGGGCTTCATCGAACACTACGATAAGCGCGAGGAGCTGGACGACGTTCTCGCCCAGATCCGCGTCCCGACGACGATTATCTGGGGTACCGATGATCGCATTCTGCCGCTCGTCTGCGCCCAGGACTTTCATGAGGGCATTCCTGACTCCAGACTTATCTTGCTCCCCGGTGTCGGCCACACGCCGCAGACGACAGCAGTTACGAGGGTTGCGCGCACTATCTTGCAGGACGCAGAACCTATGTAGGGAGCTATGACGCCCGTTTAGTGTGTCATCGTCCACAGCGCCTGCGTATGTGGGCTAAAGGAGCGCGCGTCCTTATCCTCCTGTTGTGAATCGATATACAGGGGCAGTACGATGGTGAAGGAGCTACCGGTGCCGGGAATGCTCTGCACCTCGATGCGCCCGCCGTGCCGCTCGACGATCTTGCGCGCGATGTAGAGACCGAGCCCTGTTCCGGCGCGTTCTCCGTTCTGCGGTTCGATGCCAGGGACGCGATAGAACTGCTCGAAGATGTGTGGCTGCGCCTCGGGCGGGATGCCGACGCCCATATCGCGCACGGTAATCATCGTCTCGTAGCCCGATTGTTGTAGCGTAACGCTGATCGGTGAGCCCTTCCGCGAGTACTTGCGTGCATTGGAGAACAGGTTGATCAGCACCTCGCTGATGCGCTCCTCGTCCACTTCAGCCTCGATCGGCCCACTCCTGAACTCGCTGGTCAGCTCGGGGCCCGCCCCCGTCGTGTATTCGTTGAGCAGTTGGTGGCAGAGATCGACCAGGTTGCAGCGTTTGCGGTGCAGGACGAACATATTGGTCTCAATGAGCGAGGTATCCAGCAGGTCCTCTACGAGCACCCGCGTGCGATTGAGCGCATGTTCCATGTTCACCAGGCCCTGCTTTACCGCTTCGACGGAGCCATCCTGCTCGAGCTGACGGCGCAGCGCCTGGGCGATACTTTCCAGATTGCAGAGCGGCGTCTTCAGTTCGTGCCAGACGATGCTAAGGAACTTATCCTTGGTCGCGTTCGCCTCGATCAGTTCGTGCGTGCGTTTCTGCACTATATTTTCGAGCGCCTTCGCGTGCTGCCCAAGCGCGATATGTTGCGCGAGCACCTGGCGGCGGAGCTGGTGTGCCTGAATCGCACGTTGCAGGGCCGCTGCAAATGTATCGCGGTCAATCGGCTTCAAAATATAATCGTACGCGCCGCCTCGCAGCGCGCGGATGGCGAGATCATGTTCGCCATGCCCCGTGATCAGAAGAACAGGTGCGTCCGGGCGCTGTTCATGTATCCTCGCGAGCAGTTCCAGACCGTCCATACCCGGCATCTTGATATCGCTCACGATCGCATCGTAATCATGCTCCCGGATGCGGTCGAGAGCGCATGCCGCCGAATCGATGGTATCGACCTGGACCTCCTTCATGCGCAGGTAGAGCATTTGTGGCAACGCCTGCAGCAACGCGTGGTCGTCGTCAACGAGCAGTATATTTGCAATGTTTTCCATCATAATCTCTCCAATCTCTCTTCTTTGGAATACGTCTGATACCTGTAAAATAGTTTCGAATCATTCGCATCATAGGAGTTTTGGGTGAGAGCGGGGTGCAGGGTCGCCCCAAAGGATGGAGACCCCTGTGTTTTTGTAACTTGCCAGTGTAAGTAACGGTTTGTTAGAATGAAACATTGCTTCAGTTGTGAAGCGTTGTTTAATAATGCTGGGAGGCTGCTATGACAGAACGACCGAAGATTCTAGTGACGCAGAAAGTTCCCGACGCGGCGTATCCCCTGCTTGAGGCGATTGGCGACGTGGAACGCAACGAGGAGGAGGGCGTGATCTGGCCCTATGAGGAGTTGCTGCGGCGCGCTCCCGGCCATGAGTACATATTTAGCCTGGTGACGGATACCATCGACGCGCATTTTCTGGAGGCATGTGCAGCCGCGACGCCACGCCTGAAGATGGTGGCGAATATGGCGGTCGGCTACAACAATATCGATGTGGATACGGCGACACGGCTAGGGGTCGCGGTGAGCAATACGCCGGGCGTGCTCTCGGATACGACGGCTGATCTGGCGTTTGGCCTGCTGCTGGCGGTGGCGCGGCGCATCCCCGAGGCTGAACGCTTCCTGCGCGCCGGAAAATTTCACGGCTGGGGACCGCTGCTCTTCTGCGGCACGGATGTCAGCCACGCGACGCTGGGTATCATCGGTGCCGGTCGCATCGGCACAGCGATGGCCAGACGCGCTCAGGGCTTCGAGATGACGGTGCTGTACTACAATAGGCACCGCCTGTCGGAGGAGGAAGAAGAGCTGTATCATCTCTTTTACTGCTCGTTTGATGAGCTCCTCCAGCAGTCAGATTTTGTGAGCATCCACGCCCCCTATAGCTCCCTGACGTATCATCTGATCGGCGAACGCGAACTGCAGATGATGAAGCCCACAGCGTACCTGATCAACACGGCGCGCGGCCCCGTCGTGGACGAGAAGGCGCTGGTCAGGGCGCTGCAAGAGGGCCGCATCGCTGGAGCCGGCCTGGATGTCTTCGAACACGAGCCCGCCGTAGAGCCAGAACTACTGCAGATGGAGAACGTGGTGCTGCTACCACACATCGCCAGCGCATCCCTCGCCACGCGTACCCGCATGGCGACCATGGCCTGCGACAATATCGTCGCCCACCACTACGGCCAATATCCGCCCAACATCCTCAACCCCGAAGTCCTGCGATAGGGGCCATGCGCCTGAGCAAGGACGACCGTTCCTGACATAAGGTTGGCACCTCCCTTGTATTCAGAGAGGTGCCGTTCCTAACTTCTTATTCGACGTGTGGGTTTCTTCTGAAGATGACGTCGTGCAGCGCCTCCGTCCTGGACTTGCGCACGCCGTCGCTTCCAACCAATCGGTCCACCCGTCGTAAGCGTCGCCGGGGGCGGGGGCGAATCTCGAAAGAGAGCCGTATCCATGACCAGATAAATGCCGCAATCGAGAGGATGATCAATACAAGGCCGATAGCCTCCAGATAAGTCTGGTGCAAGGCGATACCAAGCGTGCCCAGTATCAGTGCGATGATCAGGATGGCAAGCCAGCGCTTCATGGGGCTCTCTACTTTCTGAGGACTCCTGAGACCTCCTTGCATTCAAATGAGTGCGAAGCACTAGCTGCGAATGCAGCGTTTTTGAATGCAGTCTGGTCTGAGACTCTTTTCCCTCTGAATTGAACAGAGAGTACTTTGAGCACGGCCCTCATCCTGTTAAGATGCAGGTCTGAGGTTTATACGTTTAACGCGCTGAAATAGATGCTATACAATAACAGTATAACACATTCTTAAAGATATTTATTTGAATAGAGGGATTTACGCTTTCTAGAGTGTATGTCCAGTCATTATGGCTTAGATGACGCCGATCGTTTACCCCTATATCTCATCGTTGCTCTGGGGATGGCAACAAAGAAGGTGACCGCAAAAATGAGCGCAACACTGAGCACGCTTGCTATGTACGCAATGAAATCTCCCGGTCGTGCTACAAAGGCGAGGCGCGCGCCGTAGAGCATGACCAGGGAGATGAGAAATGCCCCGATCAGGCCCGCTTTTTTAGCCGTTTGCCTTGCCTGCAATTGAGCGGCGAGGAAGTAGAAAAGCGAGTTCGTGAGCAGGATCGTCGCCAGGTAGAGCACAATCCCCCCAAGAAAAACGTCTCTCGCGACCAGGAAGAACAGGACGCCGAGCCAGGCAAAGGAGAGGCAGGCCAGCAGGATGCGCAGCACGCGCACCAGCGTAAAGCGCGGCGCCCTGGGCGCGACCCGGATCTTCTCCTCGGGAAAGTAGCCCGTGTAGTCTGAGGAGAAGTCCTTCTGTGTTGAGTCTTGTTGATTGTTCTGAGGATACATCTGCTGCATGGCCGTTGATGCATCTGCCTTCCTGTTGGTCTCTATTATTATGTGCACATCCTACATAATGTAATACGGACGCGATTGAGCATGGTTTCATCTCGTCTCTCGGCGCTTCTTACCGGATAACAGGTCATTGATGAGAATGAGAGAGAAACTGTAGAATGGAGAATATGCATATGGAACGACAGATCATGGGGTGCCCCTGGGCGGGACCGGGACTCGAACATCTGCGCCTGCTTCAACAGTCGGAAAGTATCGTCGCAGATGGCCTGATTCTTGGCGTGGACGAAACGGGACCGTTTCGCGTCCACTACGAAATTCACTGCACCGAACAATGGAAGTTGCGCGAAGTGCACATAAGCACCCTGAGCCCTTCTTCTCAATCGCTTCACCTCCTCACGGATGGTGAGGGGACCTGGACAACCGCTTCAGGCGAGCCACTCCCCATGCTGCAAGGGTGCCTCGATGTAGATATATCGATCACGCCCTTCACCAACACGTTGCCGATCCAGCGGCTTGCCCTGCAACCTGGTGCCGCTGTGACCCTTCCCATGGCATATATTGCGGCTCCTCAGATACGTCTGCAGGTCACACAACAGCGCTATACCTGCCTGGAAGCCGCCCCTTCTGGGGGACGGTATCGCTTTGAGAGCCTTAAAAATGGAGTGAGTTCGTTTACAGCCGATCTGCCTGTTGATGGTGACGGATTGGTGCTGGATTATCCCGGTTTTTTTCGCAGAGTTGGAACGTGGTGATCCAGGCATACACTGATCTACCAGAGGCAGATCATTTTTCCCCGCCAGCACTGACGCGGCGGAGCACCTCCTCCCTGGAATGCAGCAGGGCCTGCTCCAGGTGAACATGCATTGCCTGCTCGGCGGCATCCGGCTCACCCTCCTGAATGGCCGCGAGTATGGTCAGATGTTGCTTCACGTAGGTCTGTAGCACGTCCTGGGTGCGTCCGGCGGCGATCTCAAAGACCCAGTGCTGTGTGTTGCGCATGTGGACGATCGCGGAGGTGAGGAAAGGATTATGGGTCGCTTCGGCGATGGCGCGATGAATGGCGGCATCGCTCTCGCCGAATTGGTGGCGATCCTGAACCTCCACGGAATGTTGATTGAACGTTACCGCATCGCGCAATGCGTGTAGCTCGTGCGGAGTGATGCGCTCCGCCGCCAGGCGCGCCGCAGGCAGCTCCAGGATGAGTCGGTACTCGTAGAGGCTGCTCACCTGCTCCGGATCGACCACGGCGAAAAAGTCCGCTATCTGTGGCGATGTACCGGCGACATAGAGGCCACTGCCCCGGCGCGTATAGACCTGCCCGGTCGCTACAAGGACCTTCACCGCCTCGCGCACAACGGTGCGGCTCACGCCCAGTTGCTCGCTCAACTCGTGTTCGGTGGGGAGTCGATCGCCGGGTTTGAGGCTGTTGTCAGTGATCAAGGCCGCGATTTTTTCTGCTATAGTTTCGTACGCTGGCCGGTGTTCGTTCTCTGCCGATCTTATGCTGCTCATTTGCTCTATCGCTTTTCCTATCCGCACGCCCGGTATTGCGTTGCTGTGATACTCCTTTGTCGAGAGGGCATCCAGATAGAGGTTAACCTGTTCTGTTCCTATGTGTTAAGTATATGCTATAAGAGATATTTAGATCAAGGCGTTGGGAGGAATAAGTATGACAAGTGAAATAAAGTTATCATACGGATTAAGATTCGTTTTTACGCCAGCTCTTAACCATGTCCAGGAAAACCGTCCACATGCCGTTAAACCCATTTACGGCGTACGTGATTTATCGCCTCCTACCCGTTGAATGCAGAAAAACGTGTAAATATATTCCCACAGGGCGACACATCTCCCCCAGATTTGTATGATCAATATGACACACTATGAATTGTGATTGAATTGAAAGATGATTCTATTGTATTCCGTCCATGATTAATTATACTTATTTATAAGGAACAAAAAGGAACAAATAAGAGTGATCAACACGATAGAAGATACGTACCCAAAAGGTACAGGGAGAAGATACCATGACTACGCAGCAGAACAAAAGTGAATTTCGTCGTACTTTACAGCAGATAGATGAATCGTATGAAGCAGCTCATGCAGCCCTGTACGGTCTCGCATTGGGCAAGGCAAGGCACGATTTCATTCAAGTCAAACTGGAAATCATTGAGCCACGTTATGAGCAATTTGTAGGACTGGTCGATAGGACAGAGCGGCGCTAAGCCCGGTCGATAATTTTTTGTGAACGATCCTGCCTGTGGGTGGGAAAATAGGATGGTGATAACCTTCAGGCGCCCATAATTGATCGTTTCCTCCTTTCACTTACGAATGGACCCGCTAGAGTTGTGTCGGCGGGTCCATTTGTTGCTCCTTCACGGGATTTTTGTTATCCTCTTTGAGCAAGAATTATGATCTCTCTATTTTAAGCCACATCATCAAGTCCGCACAAGAACTGCAACGTTGCTGGAAAAGGCATAGCGCGTTTCACCTCGATCTGCCGCGCCACGAGCAGCGCCTGCCTGCGAAAATAGTATGCCATCCCCCATGTCGCCCGTACAGCATCAGCGATCGCGCGTCGTCGTAGTTCATCCGTTCTCTCTTCATCAGGATGAGCATGCGTCGATGTTCGTAAATATACGAGTTGATGAGCCGTCAGGACGGCAGGTAGCGTCTTCTTTTCTTTGCGCACGTCGCTCTTCATTGCCGTCAGAGGAGCAGCGATTCCGGCGGTGAAGTCGTAGATATCGTCCTGCATCTGCAGCGCCACGCTCATGTACTCTCCGAAACGCCCGAAATCTTCCGCGAGCCGGCGCGCCCGTACGGCGAGTGCCGGGAACTGGCATATCAGTCCACCTAGCGTGCCCGACCTGGTGTGCGTCATACTCAGGGCGGCTTCGGGCGTTACATTATCGATGGCCTCCATCAAAATATCCATGTGCTGCCCCTGGGCCGCGCGCAGCAGTAGTCGATGGAGCAGCGTGAGCAGGTTATATGTGAGCGTAACCGAGAGCCCCGCCACATCGCGCTCGAGGAGCCAGTGATGGGAGAGCGCGATAAGCACGGTGGAGAGGTTGCAGGTGCGCGCATCGCCCAGTTCGCGCCGCAGCGGCGTATCATCCTGGTCTTCGACATCATCCAGGCAATCGAGTGCCGCAAAAAAGGTATCGCAGACGAGTGCGATGCGCACACTCAGTTCGCTCCTGGCAGCAGGCTGGCAATAACGGGCGACGTTCAGGCAGATCAGCGCCCAGATTCCCCTCGGCATATCTAGTTCGCCTCGCTCTTCATTGCCTGGTTGGGAGAGCAGCTTCCCCGGTGTCGTGAAGACCCTTCTCACCTCCGCCTCCACCTCTGGCTCCAGGTCACGTTCAAGAAGGGATGAGAGCGCAGTGCCGAGCAATTTCACATCCTCTGCGAAAGGGTCACGCGCTGGAAGGAAGGCTGGACGATGGGGAGGCTGACGCGGATCGGCGACGAGCGCCACCTCCACCGCCGTCGTGCCGATTTCCGAGAGACCCGCTTGCTCGCTACTCGTCTGCATACCGGCGCGCCTTGCCAGGATGGCCTCGCCCACACCCAGCGCTTCCGCGAGTAGGTGCTCCATTGTTTCTTTAATGCCCCTTGTTTGTAATACTATGGATACGCCTACTGCACGGAAAAGCTATCTATAGTATAACATACAATGGGCAGATGACGCTTTTGCTATGGGAACGCGGACTCTTAGTGATGGATCATTTTTGGAGAAGTTGGAGTGATTGAGTATGCATCATGGGATGCATACCGGAATATGCATCCCATGACGGCGGCGATTGCACGCGATGAACGGCTTGCAGGGCGATCCTCACGGTCGCCCGTACAAAAGAGAACGCGAAAAGAGAGAACGCGATCATGTCTTTGTAGGACAATCCTCGCGGCTCTCTGAGAGCCAACGCACCCCGTGCCCTTACAACTGTGTCAGCAGCTCGTTGAGCCGGTTGACGAAGCGGATCGGGTTCTCCAACTGCTCGCCCAGGCTAAGCACCGACTGATCATAGAGAATGAAGGCCCAGTTGCTGAACTTCTCTTCGTCCGTCTCGTGCTGCAGTTTGAGGATGATCGGGTGATGCGGATTGATCTCCAGGATCGGCTTCGTCGAGGGTAGCGTCTGCCCCGTCGCCTTCAGCAGGCGCTGCAGGCTGGGATCGATATCGTACTCGTCGACGACGAGACAGGCGGGTGATGAAGTCAGGCGCGTCGTGATACGCACCTCCTTCACCTGCTGATCAAGAACCTTTTTGAGGTGCTCAAGCAGGTCTTTGGCCTCACCGATGCTCTCCTTCTGCTCATCGGACGACTCGTCCTCTAAGTCCTTTAGCTTGCTCAGGTCGATGGCGCCCTTGGAGACGGATTGGAGCTGCTTTCCCTTGAACTCGCGCAGCTCGACGCCCATCAAGTAGTCGACGGGATCGGAGAGCAGCAGGACCTCGACGCCCTTCTTCTTGAAGATCTCCAGCAGCGGGCTATCCTTTGCGCCGGCGTAGCTGTCGGCGGCGATGTAGTAGATCTTGTCCTGCCCCTCCTTCATGCGCCCGATGTAATCGTCCAGGGAGACGTCCTGCTCCTCGGTCGTATTATACGTCGAGGCGAAGCGCAGCAGTTTCGCGATCGTCTCCTGGTTCCCCGAATCCTCCGCCAGCCCTTCTTTGAGCACGCGCCCGAACTCTTTCCAGAAGGTGGCGTACTTCTCTTTTTCATTATTGGCGAGGTCGTTGAGCAGGCCCAGGACTTTTTTGACGGAATTCGAACGGATTGTATCGATTAGCCTGTTGTGCTGTAGAATCTCGCGCGAGACATTCAGCGGCAGGTCGCTGGAATCGACGATGCCGCGCACAAAGCGCAGGTAGCCGGGCATCAGTTTTTCGGCGTCGTCCATAATGAAGACGCGGCGCACATAGAGCTTGACGCCGTGACGCCGTTCGCGCATCCACAGATCGAAGGGCGCGCGCTCGGGGATGTAGAGCAGCAGGATATACTCGTGCGTGCCCTCCATGCGGCTATGGACGTATGCCAGCGGATCGCCGAAGTCGTGCGAGATATGGCGATACAGCTCTTTGTACTCCTCGTCGCTGATCTCGCTCTTGGAGCGTGTCCACAGCGCGGAGGCGCGGTTGACCCGCTCATCCTCCTCCTTGTCCTTCTTATCCGTGTCTTCCTTCTTCATCAGGATCGGTGCCATGATATGGTCCGAGTATTTGCGGATGATCTCGCGCAGGCGGAAGCCAGAGAGCAGGTCGTCTTCGCCCTCGCGCAGGTGCAGGATCACATCGGTCCCACGCGTCTCCTTCACCACGCTTTCAAGCGTGTACTCGCCCTGCCCGTCCGACTCCCAGCGCACGCCCTGTTGGGGAGTGAGCCCGGCGCGGCGTGTGATCAGCGTCACGCGATCCGCCACCACGAAAGAGGAGTAGAAGCCGACGCCGAATTGCCCGATCAGGCTGGCATCCTTCTGCTGATCGCCCGTCAGAGACTGGAAGAACTCACGCGTGCCGGACTTGGCGATGGTCCCGATATGCTCGACGACCTCCTCGCGATTCATGCCGATGCCGTTGTCGGAGACGGTGATCGTGCGTGCATCTTTATCGTAGGCGACGTAAATTTTCGGATCGACATCATTCTCGTGGAGTGTCTCGTCGGAAAGCGTCGCGAAGCGCAGGTGGTCAATGGCATCCGACGCGTTGGAGATCAATTCGCGCAGGAAGATCTCTTTGTTGCTATAAAGCGAGTGAATCATCAGATCAAGCAGTTGCTTTACCTCTGCTTGAAATCCCAACGTTTCCTTGTGGGCATCTGCTACCACAGCTAAACCTCCTGATTATGTCTTATCATCACAGCTCGATGCAGCACAAAAACAGCAGAATATTTGTGACTTTCTCTACTATTAGACGCCGCATCCTTTTATGCTCTACTCTATCAAATTCGGCGTGATTTTACAACAGGTAGTGGTCATTTACTGCTGCGTCGGTAAGGTAATGCGGAAGGTGCTGCCCTTGCCAGGAATGCCTTCGCTCTCGGCGGAGAGGTGACCGCCGTGACGGATCGCCAGCGCGTTGATCAGGTAGAGTCCCAATCCGAGGCCCTGTCCGCTGATGCGGCGTGCGTTCTCTGCACGGTAGAAACGCTCCGCCAGGTGCGCCTGCGCCTCCTGGGGTATGCCGATCCCCTGGTCCTGCACTGCTATCTCTGCGAAGCCGCCCGCCAGGTGGCGCACGGAGACCGTGATCGGTCCCCCCTGCGGACTATAGCGGATTGCGTTGCTCAGCAGATTGGCAAGCATCTCCTCCAGACGATTCTCATCTCCCTGCACTGTGACAACCGGTACGCTTGCCTGCTTGTCGGTTCCGAGCTGAATCGACTGGCCCTCAACGAACAGGCGTAGTTCGTGCTTGCGATCGAATGGAAGCTGCGCTTCGAGCGTGCGCTTTGCCAGTTGTACCAGATCGACGGGTTGGAAACTCAGCTCCAGGCGGTCCAGGTCGACGCGACTGGTGCTCAGTAACGTGTTGATGATCTGCTCGATGCGGTGTGTCTGCCGTTCGACGCTCGTCAGCCCTTTGAGGAGATCGCGCGTCTCCTCGTCGGCATCCTCTCCCGCCGTGGCGATGTTGCGGCTGAGGCGACGGCGCATTATCTGGGCCTGTCCGCGAATCGCCGTGAGCGGATTCTTCAGTTCGTGAGCGGCGAGCGAGAGGAACTCTTCTTTCTGATTGAGCAGTCTCTGTGCCTCTTCCACCTCGTTCTGGAGCTGTCCGATGCTGTTGAGCAGAGCACTCTTCTCAAGCGTCATGCTGGTGAGCCGTGCCAGGGCCGTGAGCAGATCGATACTCCATTGCGGAAAGAATACGCCCATCTCGTCGCGCGGACGCTCTCTCTCGACTCCCAGCAGTCCGATGATGTTGCTATTCATCAAGATAGGCACGTAGATGGCAGCTTGCAGGTTGTGCGGATTGGTGTAGAGAGATGTGTTCTCGGAGAAGTCGACCATGACCGGTCGTGCTAATCGCAATGCATGCAGATATGCCGATCCTGGATGTTTTAACGCGGCTTCCATACTCAACTTTGCGGATATCAGTTCACTATGCCATTGCTCGTACTGCTCATCGGCGTGACCGAAGATCGCCAGGGGGATCAAGTTTGTGCCTTCAAGGCGGAAGGCGATGCTGTGGTCGATGGCCTCGATCTGTGGCAGCAGGGCGGCGACGCGTCGGATCGCCTCTTCGATCTGCTCTACGCGCGTTGTATCGAACGTAGCCTCGCTCAATACCCGTAAGGCCGACTCCGCGTGGCGCTGCAACTGGACGGACTCGCTCACATCATGTGAGATAATGACTATCCTGGTAACAATATCGGTCCCGCCGTACATAGGCAAGACGTTCACCAGCAGGGTCCGGCTCCCGTTCGCCTCCACCAGTTCATGCGTGACCTCTTCACCCGCCAGGCTCCTGGTGATGGCCGGAAGCGTTGCCAGCGTACTGGTCAGATACTGCTCTCCGCCCCAATGCTCCTTTGCCGTCGCGTTATAACACTGGAGCTCACCCTCTCCACTGAGACAGCAGATGCCATCGTTAAATGAATTCAGTAACGGAGTCAGATCATTTTCATGGATCGCTACCAACACAATACCTCCTCGTGTAAAATACAGGATCGTTCCCTGGATTATACGCTACCTGTAGAGAGAACGATAGGGGTAGCATTATTTGTTATTGTACTATTGCTGTGCTTTTGAACGCGATGAGATGATGTCGCTGGATGTCGCACGGTTGCCTCCCAGCTCTTCCACTCGTATAATTGTAGAGGTGTCACTTCCATGTTATGTCTCTTTTTGGATAGCTGCTAGAGGAAATCAGGCCATAATAATTTGAGCGAGGTGCAGTTATGAACGATGATAAGAACCCGCAACAATCTCAAAGCGATCTCCCCGAGCATGTCCGTAGAAATAAGGCGATGTGGGAAGCAACCAGTGATGCCTACGAACAACGGCACGCGCAGTCTCTGGAAGACAAGGGTGCCATGGCCTGGGGCCTCTGGCGCATCCCCGAGGCCGAACTCAATGTGCTGGGAGATGTGGCGGGCAAGGATATCCTCGAATTCGGCTGTGGTGCCGCCCGCTGGTCCATTGCGCTTGCTCGTCTCGGCGCTCGCCCCGTTGGTCTCGATCTCTCGTCCCAGCAGCTTGCCCACGCCCGCCGCCTGATGGCCGAAGCTGGTGTTGACTTTCCCCTCGTCGAGGCCAGCGCCGAAGCCGTTCCACTGTCCGCTGCCAGTTTCGATATCGTTTTCTGCGATTGGGGTGCGATGACCTTCTGCGATCCCTATCGTACGGTTCCTGAAGTCGCTCGTCTCCTGCGTCCCGGTGGCCTCTTCGCTTTTTCGGGCGCAACACCGATCCAGTTTATCTGCACCGATGTCAGGACAGATCGCATCGAGCGCTATCTCGTGAACGACTATTTCGGCCTGTTGCGCCTGGAATGGCCTGACTCGGTCGATTTCCAGATCCCCTACGGCGAGTGGATTCGCCTCTTCCGCCGCAATCACCTGCTCATAGAGGACCTGATCGAGCCTCGACCCGCCCCCGGCACCGCCAGCACATACCGCAGCGAGGCAGAGAACGCGTGGGCCCGCCGCTGGCCCATGGAACAGATCTGGAAACTGCGCAAAGAATGATCGTGACCAATCCAATCCCGTTCTGATGAAATTGCCTGATGTCTAAATATTCTTCCCTTTATCCCTTGACAATCTAATACCATTAGATTAATATCTATGTATATAAGGTAATCGTTTATTGCAATTAGAATAAGAGGAGAGAACCGTGATGATCACGATCCTGAAATATTCCAATCTCACCCTGAGCTTCCTTCTGGAACTGTGCATTCTGGCCGCCCTTGGATACTGGGGCTTCCGGGTCGGCAACGGAGCGTTCATGAAGGTCGTATTGGGCCTCGGTGCCCCTCTACTGGCTGCCCTGACCTGGGGGACGTTCGAGGCTCCGCAGGCGTGGATACCGCTGCACGATCCGTGGCACCTGCTCGTGGCCCTCGCCATCTTCGGCCTGGCCGCCATCGCGCTGTACGCCGCTGGTAAGCCCACCCTGGCATTGATATTCGCGTTCCTCGTCGTAATCAACCAGATCTTGATGTATGTATGACATCAATAATCGTGCGATAAACCATCCTTCATCGAAAAATATACGGAAGAAAGGAACTTTTATATGGACACTCGCTTTCTCACGCTTCCCGACGGAACGCTTGCTTATGATGATCAGGGTGCGGGTCCGCTCGTGCTCTGCGTCCCCAGTCTGGGCGATGTGCGCGCCGAGTATCGTTTTCTCGTTCCTCAACTCGTCGCTGCGGGCTATCGTGTAGTCACGATGGACATTCGTGGACATGGCGAGACCAGCACCAGATGGCCCGATTACACGGTCGGCGCGGTCGGCTCCGATATGCTGGAGCTGATCGAGCACCTCAATGCTGGTCCAGCGTTCATCATTGGCACCTCGATGGCCGCTGGCGCCGGTGTCTATGCCGCTGCCGAAAGACCGGAGCTGGTCGCCGGTCTCGTGCTGATCAGTCCCTTTGTACGTATCATGGCGCCCGCCTGGCAGTCGCGGCTCCTGAACATAGTGTATGCTCTCCTTATGGCTCCGTTGTGGGGCGCAGCGTTCTGGGGCCACTACTACACCAGCCTCTATCCCACGCAGCGTCCAGCCGATTTCGCCGCTTACCTGGATAAGCTCAAGAAAAATCTGAAGGAACCAGGCCGCCTGCATGCTCTATACGCTACGCTCGCGGACAATAAGGCGGCTTCGGATGCCCGCCTCTCGCGGGTCCACGTGCCGGTCCATATTGTTATGGGGGCGCGCGATCCTGATTTCAAGCGACCCGAAAAGGAGATGCAATTGCTGGTGGGACGCCTGCATGCCAGCTCACAGATGATCGAGGGCGCAGGCCACTACCCGCACGCGGAGATGCCCGAACAGACGGCCCCGAGCATCCTCAATTTCTTGAAGACGAGCAGAGAAAGGATCGCGCATGGCAACTAGAGCGGGCCTGGACCTGAAGAGGGTCGTACAGGCGGCGGCGGACCTCGCGGACACCACCGGTCTGTACGAGGTGACGCTGGCGACACTGGCCGCCCAACTGGGTGTGCGTACACCCACGCTCTACCACTACGTCGCGGGCCTGCCCGGCCTGCGGCGTGAACTGGCGCTACTGGCCTGCCGCGAACTGGCGCAGCGTATGGGTAAGGCTGTTATGGGCAAGGCCGGTGATGAGGCGGTGCTCGCACTGGCCTACGCCTATCGCGCATTCGTCCACGAGCATCCCGGTCTCTACTCGGCTACCGTACAGGCAGCCGATCCGGACGATGCCGAACTCGTGGCGGCGCAGACCGAGGTTGTGGAGATTACGATGCGCACATTGTCGGCGTATTCTATGACGTACGAAGAGTCCGTGCATGTCGTGCGTATGTTGCGTAGCCTTGTCCACGGCTTCACGACGCTGGAGAGCAGCGGCGGCTTTGGCATTCCCGTGGATCGCGACGAAACCTTTCAGCGTCTCTTACACGTCTTCCTGCGTGGTCTCGCTGCTGAGAGAAAAACGCTGTGAGGAGCTGGACCCATTTCGCTCAAAATTCTCTGGCCCTCTCTTATCGAGGTAGCCCGCGAATTTTGTTTGCAGGAAATGATAGTTCAGATGCTCACTGGCCTCGAGATTCCAGGCGGTGTGGCACAGGCGCAGCAGGGCCGTTTTATGGCTATGGACGGTGACGATCTCGATCTGCAGTTCAGCGGCTACCTGCTGCGCCTTGAGTCCTCGACCGAACGCTTTTAGTACCTTGAGCTGGGCGGGTGTGGCTTCCCTTACGACCTGTGCGCACCGTGCCTCCTCCTGGGTGTCGAAGCGCGGCTCGGAATGCGCGGCCTGAAACGACTGCTGTGGCGTAGAGATGTACGCTCCCAACGCAATAAAAGGACCCCTGATCAGTCTGATCCCCGAGTTCGCTGGCATATGCATAATTGCGCCTTCGTTTGCTATCTCCCTGATCCTTTTCGGAGTATACAGGTGCCAGATGGTGTCGTGGTGATCGAAGTTGAGGGCCGCGACCGAGACGGCGAGCAGCGCCATGAGGCGGAGCCCGCCCGTGACCGACATGTGAATGGAGTGCCCGTTCCGCTTGAGTTCGTAGATGAGCCGGTGAATAGTGTTGAGGGCGCCATCGGCATGGCTGTTGTTGCTGATATCGGCGAGCGGCTCTCCGTTGAGCTCCAGCACCCGTGATTGAAAATGAATCTCGCCGTTGTAATAGTCGCTGGCAAACTCCCTTTCGAGATGATGAAGTGAGTTACGTAGCCGTGCGTCTCTTGGATCGGGGTGGATAACGATAACTTCTTTGATCTGGTACCCTTTACTTCGCAGCAGGTCAAGCGTAAAGGTGACGATCTGGGGTTGGCCACCCAGCGTCGCCAGTAGGATGTATGTCTGTCTGGGCATGGCTATGCTCCATCCTCTCGGGTCTGATACCTCCTTACATTCAAATGAGTGCGAAGCACGAGCTGCTTCTCCTCAGTCGGATGACGCGAAGCGTAGCCACGAGAGTGGCGTTTCCGACTGCATAAGGATCGGTGAGAATGCAGCGTTTTTGAATGGAGTCTGGT
>DAOTTD010000182.1:0-50353 GCA_034438015.1 Ktedonobacteraceae bacterium
TAGGCAGGATCAGGGCTGGCGCTCCGATGCCATCAATGCGCTCGGCTGTCATAAGCGCGATTGCATTGAGGATGGAATCTCCAGAACCCTGGTGTCGCCTAGGTTCATGGGTACCTGAGTAGTTACCCTAGATAAAGGCAAAGTTGTTGTGTTAGGCAAGGCTGTCCATCTGTCCAATAGTGAATTTCCTTCGCAACAGCTTCATGCATTTCGATAGGTATATCTAGATGTGATACTAGTTGCTGCGTTTGAAAAAGTGTCAAATCGTTGAGGGAAATGCGATGATCTACATTGAAATTCGAGATATTAATATCACGGATGAGGTCTTTTGGGTTAAAGGCTCCAGCAATGATAAAGGTCAGATATTGCCAGAATGATAAACTCTGGCGCGAGGTGTAAATACTCCGAATAATAGAGAAAAAATCCGTTGCCCATGCTTCTGGCATTGCGCCTATCTCATCAAGAACAATTACTACTCGTTGACTTCTTGATTCAGCTTTCTGAGCTATTTCAGCCAAAAACTCCTCCCAGGAGGCACTATCCATTGGCAATGAAGGTTTGTCAGTGGTAGGAATAAAGGGTATTTGCTGAAGCAGCCATTTTCCTAGTGAGGTATACCATTCCTTTGCGGAACGAGCACTCGAACGTGCAGCCATTAAGTCACGTTGAGCAAATGTATATCCCTGCGAGGAAAACTGTGATTTCAGTCGCCCGATAATACTTGTTTTTCCTTGTTCACGTGGTTCGATGAAGGAAATGTACTCCATCCTTCGCAAGCATTCAGCTGCTTTCTCATCAGCATTTCGCTTCACATAGACAGGGGAATGCGCCGGGAGCGGTCCCCCAGCTTGAAAAAGATTCTCTTTCACTGATCACGCTCCACTGCGCTGTATTCTTCGATAAACTCTAAAAGTAAGTCTTTTACTGTGACCCTATTATTCAAAACATGGGGAAAGGCCTTGACAGCAAATGTGTAGCCTGCTTGTGAACGCACAAGTAAAGATCGCAGACTAACAAGTCGGTCTAATGCTTCCCTTGTTTCTTTAATAGGAGGTTGAATGGGCAATTGTTCACGCACTAGTTGGTGTATCTCTTGCAATCCATAGGTATCTACCTGCTGTGATAGAACTAATGTAATTATTTTCTCGAGCGGCGTGGCCCCTTCCCAGTATGTTTGGAGAAAATCAGTCTCTTGAAATTCAGGGTCACTCGTCACTGCTTCTACATCTGCAAGTGTGACACGTCTAGTTCCTTGCTTATTTAAGCGGTCAACAAGACGACCGCAGAGTAGTTGCACAACATTGGGATGACCAGAAGTAAATTCCCAGATCCGATCTACTATATCTTCCTCGTCAATCAACTCGATTCCCAAATTGTTCATCGGTTGAATAATAAGTTTTCGTACTGCATGAAGGTCCAGACGTCCTATGAGCATTTCGTTTGCGAAATTATAGAACGGCGATTTGGGGTTCCTCAGTTCGTCACGAAGTGAGTGTTCACCAGAGAAAACAAACTGGCAACGCCCAGAATTGGCTAAAGCGCGCAATGTACGGAGAAGAGGGTAATCCAAGGCCCGATCAGGTCCAATCAATCTATCAGCTTCATCAAGCAATATAACGAGAGGTTTGTCGTTGGGTAATGCTTGGAACACCCCCACAAAAGATGTAGGTTGATGTGCAGGAGGCTTAGGAAACCACGTGCTATCGAATGTGAGGGCTTGAACCAACTCAGCCTGGGTAGCAGTAGGAGCACAATCGTGATAGAAAGCACGGAAGCCTGCTTTAGGCAAAATATGCCCCAAGCGATTAAGGATAGAAGTTTTCCCTATGCGACGACCACCAATAAGAGCATAACTAGCATTGCGAGCATGTGTACTAATTGTGCGAAGTTCATGTTCCCGGCCAAAGAACATAGAGCCCGGCGTAGGCCCAGACGTATTGAAAGGCGAAGCTACGTTCAAATTAATTCTAGAAAGGAGGTATTGTTGAAATGCTTTTTGGGAATCTCTTGCTTCAACAATTCCCACAAAATCGTTATAGAATAAGGGAACAATATCAAAGGCATACACATTCTGAAGGGTGTTTTTCAAAACGCTTAATACCTCATTGATATGTTTTTTTGATGCAATAAATAGGCAGAGAAGTGCTACACTTGTTTGCGGGTCAGTTTTTTGCATCAGTTCGCGCAATACTTCGGCATTGCTCTCATTGAAAAGAGAAGCGGTATAGAAGATTATAGGTATTTGTGATGGAAGATGTATATTATGGAAGAGGGTGTGTATGTCTAGCTTTGTCCAAAAGAAAGAAGTCCAATCAGTTGGTAAAACTCGCTCAGCAGGCCCTGTAGCTAGTGAAGTAATGAGAAGTTGCGTAATTTCCTCCAGAGCGTATAACGGTGTGGATTGCTTTTGAGACGAGATGGATGAAACCAGCGACTGCCAGAGTTTCTCGCTTTTTGAAAGCTCATAAGGGAGATTGATTTTCGAGAGTATCTCAAAGGCAAAGGCACTAGCATGCCGCGCCGCTATCTCCTGTGAATTCTGCACATTGCTTTTGGGATGATCAAGGAGGTCAGAGATACCACGAATAACGAGTGTCTGTGCTTGCTCATTGGTGCTGATTGCGGGTAAGAAACCACTTCCTTCCATCTCTAAAGCCAAACTATCGCCATAATTTCTTTGCAAAAACTCTCCTATAGCAATGTGGGTTGAAGTTATGAGCTTCTCACCGGCTACAATAGGATCCACAAAGACATGAGGCGTAGTAGGAAAAGGCTCCTCTATTCGTTGCAACCAGTCTGTCTTTCTGGCTTCGGCTTGCGCTCGCTGTATTAAACGGTATGATGACTGACCAATATCCGGTTTTGTGCGAAAAGTGTTTGATGTCTTATCGAACTCATATCCATACACTTTTGTTGCGACCACCACATCCCCAATCTTCACATCTTTGATGCCACTTGTTACACCAACGAAAAGTATGATGTCGGGTTTGAGATAATCGATTGCCCGCTCTGCCTCAAAAGCTGCTCCAACGTTTCCTGCTCCAATTTGAGCAATTCCAACGTCCCATAATTGATTACCAGGTTGGAAGGCACCTCGTTCATAAATGGTTCCTTTATAAACGTCTTCACGAACATTGCTTAAATGGGTACGAACTGCCTGATACTCAACTTTGAGGGCTGTCAGTATGATAGCCCTCGGAACTTTTGGGCGCGATTTACCCTTAAAATATGATTCGTCGAACTGTCTGGGATTAGGCAATACCGGGCGTTCACGATATTCATTGTAAGGCTGAATCTTCATGTAGCGGGTATTTGGACGTGGCGGCCGCTGGTTTTCCAGGTATGTGGGGCCGTCTTCATCCGCCCGGTAGCCTGGCCATTCGAGCAACTTGAGCAGCATTGCGATACGCAGCATATCTGCCAGTCTCCCGCAAGCCGGTTCTGGATTCAGTTCATCTAACAGGTGTTCCTCGAAAGGCCGTGTCCGGCGCTCCAGTATTTCGCGAGTAGCCAGGTCCTCGAATGTCGACACCTCGCCCAATTGCCAGTTGTCGCCACTATCAGTAAAGAGTGTATTGTAGCGCAACGGTCGATCAATGATATGCAAATGGGCATGGAGTTCGACAGCTCCCATCCCCAATGGTTTACCCATACCGAGATGGTGACAATAACGCCGGCTTTGCTCTCCATTTGGATGCAACGTCCAGCAGAGGGCGCCCAGTTCACGTTCAGACAGATTCTCGAAGTAGACACGGAAGGTGAATTGAACTCCAGGCTTCAACGGTTTGAAGCGTGTATGCTGAGTATCCCCTGGGCCTACTTTAGCTGGTTCCTTAATTGCATCGTGGATATCCTCAAGCGGTAAACCCTGGTCGGTTCCCAGGCCCTGGTGCCAGTAGAGCTTATGACCACGAATGGTAGTCTCGTCGCTCTCTGGTGGCCTACTATCGTAATGATCGAGTCTTCTTGGATCATCAGGCTGTTGCTGTGTAAGATAGTGTTGGAATGCGGTGGGTTTTGGCGTTGCCAATATCTTAGGTGTAATTTCCTTGTTAAAGTCTCCTGCTAGCCAGATACTCTCTTGGTCTGGTTGGAGTACAGCATCCGTGACGGTAACGCGACCCGCGTAGGCACGACCTTTCTCACCTTGCCTGGGTGCATTGGCTCCTAGTTCTTTAAGCTCCAGGGGAGTGCGAACGAAGCCGAACAACGCCTCGGCGTAATCGATATGTCCGGCGCTATGCAGAGACTGATCTACCAGGTCAAATGGTGAACGAGTATAGGGCAAGCGGAACATTCGGGCCCGGCCAATAAATGTCAGTTTCCCGTTTTCACGCAAGAAGAAGATGGGATCACCAGGAGCAGCAGGTGCATTACCGAGCATTCCATCTCTTTCACGGTAGCCAGGTGTCGGTTGATTGGCCGGGAATGCTTCTTCCTGCCATTGCGTAAGCTGGTCGTCGTCGTGGAAACGACGAACGATATCATCTGAGACGGGTATTTCTTCAGCACTAGCCGCAGGTAGTAAGAAGACAAATTCTTTTCTCTTACGTGACATGTTTCCCGTAATTACTAAGCGCCCCTGAACCATCCCATCACGTTTCTGGTAGCTCAAGTCTTCAACGATATTGGGTCTGTTAGCTGTGCCCGTCCTGATCCTGACCCATACGGGGGCATACTGCCGCGGCTGGCCTTGCCAACGTGGTATCTCATTAGGTCGAGTACCACTGTAAATAGGGTTGCCGATTTCAGAGCGCCTGACACGCGCCATTGAACAGACCTTGATGTAGTATTTGTCGCCCCGGCGTGTGAGGAACCCTGTTTCAACGTGATCGCCCATTCTCGCGCGATAGTATTTTCCGATTGCAGTATTGTCAACTGTGCGAAAGAATAACTGTTTCTCGCTGACCCATTGCATCTTGCTGTAGCTGGCGATTTCGAGTACAGAGCGCAGCATGCCGCGCAGGCTGCTGCCGGGAATTACCGGCGTATGTTCATTGCGAGTATAGAAGAACTCAGGCTTGTCCTTTAACTCCTCCTGGCGGGAGAGGTCTTTAGCTGGCAAAGGCCCGCGATTATAGAGGGGCGAGCGGGTCGTCAGTGTCACATCAAAGTAGCCACTGAGACGATCTCGGTAGTACTTATTGTGATCCGGCAGGTCGCCAATACTATCGACGGCAGGTATGATTTTCTCAGGCAGCGGCACAAAATTATAAGGCGCACTGGCGACTCGATCCCGTCTGGTGGGGTTTTGGTGTTCGGGCCAGGTTTGTAGAATAGTCATGCATTACTCTCCTTGGGCTCTAGCAGCAGGTCAAAAAGCCGACTGGCGTTTACTCGCACGAAGCCGTTATCATCTTCTTTCAAGTAGTGGCGAACTACGAGTCGCAGAGGGCGTTTTTGCTCGTCAATTGGCCCTGTGAGATCGAGTGGGACGGCGTGAAAGAGTCCCTGTGAACCTTCACTCATCAGGGCAAAGCCTTGCTCCAGGCGTTGCGCATATGTACCCAGCAAAACCTGCTTTTCTTGAAAGGCTTTGGTCCATTCAGCAGTGGCGCCCGGCTTGTCCTCGATGATGAGTCGGCCTGCCCATTTACCGGATTCGTCGCGCCAGATGAGCAACTCGCCTGCACGCGAGAAGATTCGGGCTGTTAGAAGCGTCTCTGCTCGCAAAGGTGGCGAGTGTTTTGGGGCAACGTCATGCGAAGTAATCAACTCCGTACCATCGAGTCGACCCCATATCACGCCATCGTCAGTGTGGGCGAGCAGGTATTTCAGTTCATGGGCCTGCATTTGCTGGGATAGCCATGTGAGCGGCTCATCCACAAAGCCGTCTATCTTTTCCCATGTTGCCGTAGTGTCGATGATCTCGCGCTTCATGATTTGCTCCCACTCAGGTATGTATGTAATCTGGCAATGTATTTTTCTAGCTCCTGTGGATCACCTTTCGTCACATTTAAGCCATTGGTCCCTTTTGCGAGCAGCCTCCAGGTCTGTTCCTGGCCGTTTTGGTATACCAGATCACATCTCTCTCCCCGCAGCCGACCGCGACCGACAGAAATTTCGCCACCCAGCGGTAGATCCCCGTTCCAGAGGTCTTTCAAGAGCAAGAGGAGTAAGCCGATCTCGTGTTCCTGTGGTTTCTCAAGTTGCAGGTCCACCGTGACCACCGATTGCGCGTCACCGAACAGGGGCTGTTCGTTGAACAGAGCGCCGTCGCGTGTGCCGCCGGTAAAGCGATCGATGCTCACGCGATTCTGCACAGACATATTTTCCACATTCCTCACGGCGTGTTCGCGGACAAGCATTCGGCTGGCTTTCGGCTCTCGAACGGTTTCCATATCGGCTCCAAACATGCCGTCGATCAACCCGCCCGCAGCTTTTTGGCCTTCTACAGTGTCTGGCGCAATCAACTGAGCGATCTTGAAGGCTCTGGCACGCAAGGCACCGGTAAGGCTGGTGCCTGACAGGATCGGTTCAGACTTGCGTACACCACCTGCCGTTAGCCGGGCTGAATGCAGGTGCATGAAATCGGGGCGCTGGATTACGGGGCCGTTCGCATTCGCCTGTTCGATATCGGGACCGCTTCCTGAGCGAATGAGCAACGATCCATCCAGGTAGAATTCGGCCTTGAGGCGGAAAGCCTGACGCTGATCGGTTATCAACTGATCGACGCCAAGCGCCTGCACAATATCTGTACTGGCGGTGCCACTCAATTCTTTAGCGCCATTCTCGATCCAGTCCAGCAACTGCCCATTGTTTGTCAGGTCGTATTCTTTGACGCGCCAGCCCGTTACGCTTACCCGGCCATAGCCGCGCCGCTTGCGCGCACCGATGGTGATGCTGCCATCGGTGAAACCAGCGAGGGCAGTAGCCAGTGCCCGCTTAAGTTCGGATGCCTTATCACTCTGGCGCACGACCAGTTCGAAGCGCAAGGGAAACGTCGTGCCAGCTTCCCACATTTCAATATTGAATAATGCATCCTGTTCTGCTGTACGACTTTTACCGGCGAGGCGCACGCCATCGCGCAACTCAACGTCGGCATTTTTGCCATGTGCATCCTCGACGATCAGCGGACTCTGCTCGCCAGCATCATTGCCCTTGTTGCCGCCGAAAAGGAGTACACTGGCCGACTTGTCAGCACTTGCGTATATATCGACTTTCGCTCGAAAGCCTTGTTCGCGTTCGTGCAAGTAGCCGCGTAAGGCACCGGCAATCGACGCGCCGGTCAGCAGCGGCGTCTTTTCATCCAGTGAATCAGTCAGCAGCGGCATGTTGATCAGGTCATCACCATCACCATTGCCGAAATGGGCGGGGGTCAGCAGAACAAGATCGCCCTCGACCACGATGCGCCGCTCGATTTTGCGCGATACATCGCCAGACCATGAAGACTTAGGCATGGCTAGTTCTCCTTTCCTTGCTCTTTGGCTGCCCGCGCCAGCACAAGGTCTATGAGGCGGAGTACGTACTTCAGGCGCAGATCGTCATCTATGTTTGCTTTCACGTTACCGATTTGGGCAATCACTCCGGTACCGCTCAGACCCAGTAGATTTTTCCAAACATTGTCGTCCATCGTCCATGCACCCTGGCTACCGTCCCCCAGCAGGTGCTTCAGCCAGCGAAGCAGAGGCTCTCCATTGATGGTACTGCGTTCGAACTGGCGGCGGGAGCTGCCTCTAGCTTCAATACTCTCAATAAGCCGGCGTATCTTGCCGGTGCCAGGTGCCTTCTGGAGAAGCTCCTCGAGAACAATGCTGCGCAGGCGCGAAATCTGCGCGTTGGATGGCGGATTGGTAATCTCTAAAGTGTTGGCAGTGGCCAGCAGACTTTCGTCCAACCATTTTATAAGCATGCGATTGACCATCATCTCGGCGAGGGTACGTGCCTCTGCTTGGCTGATTGTGAGACTAGCAGGCCCAGATCTTGTACGCTTATTTTCTTTCGTCTCCAGCTTTGGTACTCGCTGCCGGTTGAAAACGATGCGGCCGAAGCCTTCCGCGCGACGCTCGCCGACGCCGTGTACCTCCAGATCATGCAACAGAGCGGGGTCGCAGTCAGGGTCTTTAAAGACCAGCACGCTACCCATGCGCACCGCCAGGGCCTGGGGCAGGGGCAGACCCCATTTACGGTTGAAACCGCCGATTGGCACAGCACCCACGAACGCGCTTTTAAGCTCCAGTGCCACTTCTTGATGCTTGTCTACCACCTGTAGATGCCTGCCCAATATCTGGCGCAGTAGTTCGGGATCGACGGCGAACTGGCCTCGCTTGTCGCGTACTAACACATCACTTTGTAGCGTGACGATCAGCTTATCCTCCGGCGCATCCTCGTCATCTTCAGCCGCATCCCGGTCGGAATCATCTTCAGTAAGTAGCCTGATCATGGCCCGACCATAGCCACCACTACGCGAGCCGCCCAGGGTAACGTAGCCGTCTATAAAGTCGCGCAGAATTGTCGCGTCGTCGTCATTGTCACATATGATGGCAGCCTGGAACTTCTGCCCGGCAGCCAACGCATCGTAGCGATAAACGGCACCGGGGATATCGTCTGCCTTGAGCGGTTTAATGGTCTTCCCGCTTGCCTGACCTGTATTGATAGGGAGCAACTCAGGCATAGCACGACCAAAGCGCGCGGTGCGTTGGGTATGTACTGCCACGTTGCGAGCCGGTCGAATCAACCGCACGTATTCACCGGGCTGCGTATAGAACGGTGTCGGGATGGGCTGCCATTGCTGATCGTCATCCTGGGCTTCGACTGCGAAATCGAAGATATCGAATATCTTCCCTTCTTTATCTTTGGCCTGATCCTTGACGCACTGCCAGGATAAGGGTACCGGCCTGCTGCGATTGTCGTAAACGTCCAGTGGATAGCCGCTGAGGTAACGGGTAGTGCCGTCGAAGAAAAGTCGTCGCAGCGTACTATCACCGGTATCGGCCGGTTGTGAGGCGAGATACTTGCCGATCAAGACGCCGCGTAGGACGCTGCCCGGCAGGTAATCAAATGCTACTGAGCTATTGGGATCGCCTTGCAGCGCAGTGACCAGGGTCGGCTCCAGCAGAGTAATTTGATAATTGATCACGTTCATGGCTGTCCTCCCGCCAGGAGTTGCTTGAAATGCTCGAAGTGCGGCTTCAGAGTGATGTCGGTGCCTTGCTCATTGAGCAATTGCAGGCTCAACCGGCCTCGCCCCCGGTTGCGTCCTATGCCGCCTCGACGCACGCTTAGCACGCAGGCAGCTAGCAAAGCCAGATCATCCACACCAGGGTCATCGGGAAAGTCGAGCCATGCCCAGAAGCGCGTCTCGTGCAGCACAACACGCATCGAACGTAGGCTGCCCTTATCGGGAGCGCCCCTTTCTTCGTCGATAGCGGTCTGGCGGCGGATCGTGGTCAGCGCCTCCAGCACACCGGCAGGATCCAACTCATCGTTTTCTATCCCAGAGCGTACTGCCTCGCGCAATTCAGGTGGCAAGAGTGCCGGGCCAAAGTGTAGCAGCGCCGCGCTCTCCAGGCCACTGCCGGGCCGACCAAAGAGTCGCTCGGCCGAGGCTTCAAGTGTGGACAGCGCGGGCGAATGTGTTGTCTGAAGAGCAAACAACAGGTTGGCGCATTCTTCTACCAGCAGGCCTTTCAGTGTGCGACCGCGCAGGAATGGTAGCCCGGTCGCAACGTCGTATTCTATCTCTTCGTCTACCAGCCCGGCCAGACCCTCGCCACGCCCGAAGGTAGCATCGCTTTCAAGGCGCAGGCATAGTTGCAGGCGACGCATTACCCCTCTCCTTTCAACGGGATGAACCAGTCTACTAACTCGATGGCATCGAAGTAACCACAGAAGGGACCTTGCCAACCTTTCAACGGCCAGTCCTGCATCTCAGGCAGGACCCGCGGCAAGTAAGCTTTTTTGTTGAATGCTATTCTGAAGTGTTCAACCGCTGAGGGTCCCTCACGCAGGGTATCGCGTAGAGCCTTAATTTTGTTGCGACGTCCCGCCCATTGCTCTCCCTGGAAGGCTTCGATACCTTTCAGAACTACGGGCCAAGCCCGCTGTCCCTCTTTGGGGTTGGCGTGCAGGGTGACGGGGCGCAACGTCAATGAACCCGCGCGCACCTTATATTCGCGGTCGCGAATCTCCGTGATGGAACCACCCAGGCCACTCAAGGCGAAATGCCAGTCGAGGCAGGAGCCAGCAATTTCTTCCTTGGAACGATAGAATTTAGCAGATCTTGTCAACTCGACGGCCAATGCATAGGCACGAGCAAAGGGATAATGGCTCTTGACAATGGCGATACCGGCACAGGCCGTCAGACGACTGCCATCTTTTCCCAGTCCGGCCGTTTGCTGCTCAAACTCCCGCAAGTATGCGGTAGCCAGCGACAGACCCAGGCGTCCATCGCATACAAAGGTAACATCATCGCCACCGAAGACGATAGGCCGGAAAGGAATATAATAGCGGCCGTCTTTGCCTTTTGCCAACTCGATCTTGATCGACATATCCTGGTGCGGCTCATAAACGATAGACTTGCCGCCATCTTTATCAACAATGTGTTTGACGAGCCTATCTAGTACCGCATTGAGCGCTTTCTTTGCCGCATCCTCCACATCGATTGAAAACTCCCTCAAGGCGAGTACAAAATCACGATTCTTGTCATACTTATTGCCGATGTCACGAATGCGCTGGCCCATGCCGTTGCCATCGGCATGCACGACAGCAATATGACTGTATTCGCCTGCTGTGGCACCCATATCCTCGAAATCGGCGGGGTAGCGGTACTCTGCTTCTAGCTTAATTGTCCTTTGCAGTCGCCGATCAGCTTCGCTTGTGTTGGTTTGCTGTGGTCTGGCAACATCTACTTTGGCCTGGATCTCGTCGGAAGCCAGGTAGCCTGGCTCACCACGAATACCCGGAACCACTCCGGTGGCAGGTAAGCCGGTTGAGCCGCAGGATGCGGTTACGCTCAGTCCGAGGAGAGGAGCTGACCAGGCATGATTTCTCTTCTGCACAGCCAGCGCGCGAAACGCCTCATCCAGCTTGTAGTGAAGGTCATGTTCATGCCAATACAATTCCTGTTGGACAATCACCAGTTGTAGCCCAGGAACCTCTCGCAAAGCACGCAGCGACAGCTTGGAAGTAAACTCCCTGGCCTTTTCCCCGTCGCCGAACAACACAACGAACTTGCCGCCTCCTGAATACACTACCTCGGCCTCCCAACCATTCTCGATCCAGGCATCATCTGTCAGCTTATTTCCGTCTCCGATATTGGTCTTTCCGGGTACGGCGGATTTTACTGCTTCAAATGCCCAGTCTCTGGTTGCGAGGTCAACCAGATAAGATGCGCCGACATTCTCACGCAGGCGGTTACTGCCGAAGATATATGGCTGTATCTGCATAGTATCGACAACGACGAGCCACATGTTCAACCCTCCTTGCTCTGCTTACGAATCCAGTCCGCGATATTCTCGGTGAGGTTTACCAGATCCCCACGGCCGAAGACTCGTATGCGCCCCTTCTGATTAAAAACATGGCGTATCTCGTTCTCCAGTTCGTCGGCCATTTCCTGCTTTGCGCAGCATACCAGCGCGACACAGGCCTCATCCCCACCCATTTGCCGCGCGCGCACATAGGCCTCGAACAGTTTCTGCTTCAGCCGTCCTCTGCCTCCCCTATCTTCGCCACTCTCGGTAGAGCATGAAAAGGCGAAAAGCTGGTAACCACGTATCGCAGCGACATCAAATTGGAAACCGGTCTTCCCGGTCCCATTGTGTAGCATTTCGGGCTGGAGATCCATACAGCACTCTTGAAGGTCTAACTCCTGGGAGCAATTTTGCAGCGCAGACAGCACGGCAGACTCCAGCCAGGTTCCGCTTAACCATTTACAGAAATCTTGTTCATCCTTGCAACCCTTTCCTCTCGCTGCAGTCAAGTTGAGGTACTCGGCATCACTTTGTCCAAGCTCATTACTCATGGTTTCCCGCAAAGCCGACAGGTTAGGCCAGGATATTGCTAGCTTCTGCAGATCAGTATTGCTTTTCCACCTGGCTTCAAATCCCGATTGTTTGACCTCAAACTGTCCCTGTAGCTCTTTTCCCGCCTGGAACACCCAGAAAGGAAGACGGACAGCATCCGGTCTCTTAGCATTTCGGAAAAGGCTATCATGCAGCCATTGAGTCCAGACCTCAGTGTCAGCCTCTCTGCTATGGATAGCGAGCAGGGCTGCCGCACTTTGTGACAGCACCGCTTCCCTGGTAGGAGACTTTTCTAGCTTCCAATTGTGCAACTCAAGCAGGTCATCAATGCTAATCTCGACTTTCCTGCCAACGTCGATTGTAGTGGGCCGACCTCGAGCCGGTTCGAAGCACATGTCTAGTGTGCGTGCGTCGAGATAGCTGAATATGGGGTTTCTACTGAATAAGGTGTGCCTCTTAGGTTCATTAATCCAGTTCTCTAGCGCGCGATAGGCATGTACCGACATTACTTTGGTGCCGCCTGTGTAGTTGATACCGACACGAACCTCACGCGCCTCGTTTGCGCTGTTGGAGTCGCTTTTGTTTTCGCCCAGTACAGTATGTTCGTATTCATTGAGCACCTGATGTACAACTGTAGAAACTGAGTGCGAATCCGACTCTTTGACTTCCTTGAAATCAATTTTTCCGGCTGAATAACCCGCGCGAACAAACCATGATTTCAATCTCTGTGCGAGCTTAAAACCGTCCTTCGAGTGGATGAGGGTTATCGTGCCCGCTGTTGTGGTTAGCAACCGGCCCGCCACCGCATTCGGCACAGGGTTGGAGCCGACGAGCAGCAAGAGATGATCAACCTGGTAGTCACGTAATTCGCTCATTTTCGAACCTCGGGCTTTCGTCTGTGAAGAGGAAGTGCAGTGTTTTGGGGCAAGGAAAGGATTTTTGATGACTCTGCTTCCATGTGTTCTATGCTTTCTCTTTCTATACGCCCCAAGCCTGTTTCTCGGAATGATTCGTACTAGAACCGGGTATCTATAATGAGATTTCTAGTGCGGCTATTCTACCAGAGAATACTGCTCAGATCAAGAGAGAAAAGGGCTGGATATTGTTCACACTTGAGGTAAAGAAAGTTGTCCTCGCCCAGCAACTGCTTGACCACTTCCCTGCCTCGCGAGTGGTGGTCTCGTGTGAACAAGGCTTAATCAGGCAAACCAAACAGGTACTTGAGGCCTGGCTCCAACCCTTGCTCCCAGGTAGCCCAGTTATGTCCGCTCGGTAGTTCTTCGTAGTTGTGAGGATATCCTTTATCTGCCAGTGCGGCAGCAAATCGACGATTTGGTGCGAGTAGCCACTCGATCTGTCCTGTCTGGGCATAAAAGCGCAATGGTTTACGCGGCGTGTCACTACCATAAAAAAATACCATTCTTGTCGGATCAACAGCCAAATTTGGAATCGTCAAACGGTTTTCCCAACACACTATAATACCCTTGCCAATCCTCTTGCAGACCAAGAGGATTGGCAAGGGCAACACGCTACACGCCCATCCTACTTACTACCGCCTTTACCACCTTTATCCTTGTCCTCTTCGGGCATACGGTCATCTTCCCAATGCGTGATCATGAAAGCTCCTTCACTTGTTTCAATTTGCAGCCTTCCATGAAGAGGCTACAATGCTCTTTAGACACTAGACTCTGTTTCCATCCAATAGAGCGCACTACGATAACAACTACACTATGACCAGATCTCCTTCCTCTCGCCTTCACTTTCAAAAGACAAGATATACGCGTCCAGATCAGGGTCCAAGACCAGAGTACGGAATGATTGCGAGGATGCTGCGATTCCTAGTTTCTCCAGTTCCGGGAGGAGTTCATACGCGACTTTGCCCACAGCCAGACGATCAAGAACCGTTTTATCCTGTGCAACTGCCTGATCAATTAACCATCGGCCACGTAGGTACACTACATCTTTCGTATTACAAATGCCCACCTTTCTAGTATCAGGGACGCCCCGGAACGTCCGGAGACAGCGGGTAAAGGCATTCCGTTGCGCCCGTCGCTCCGCCGTTTGTCGGTCCTCGTCGTCGCGCCAGAGCAAACGATACAAGAGAAGAAACGGCTCAAAGAAAGCGAAGAGGGAGGAGAAAGTCTGCGCTGGACCTACAACGCCACATGCCAAGCCGATAGCAAGCGTACCCAGCCAGATTCCAGAATCATCAACCGGGTCTCCATGCAATGCGGTCGCTTGCCGTTCATAATAGTCAGCGACCCCTTCCTCCGTGACCATATACCCTTTGGTCCCCATTCCGAGCAGACCGAGCCGCGAGTTCTCACCAGCTATGCTCCGCGCAACATGGCCCGCCAGCTCGTGCGAAACGTACTCTCTCAGTTCGTCGAGGGGGATCGGCTCCGCGGGTAGAAAGACTTGCCGCAGGCTCGCTTCGACCCGAGGGCCAGCTACGTTGGGATCAAGGACGACCTTCCACCCGGTATACTCATGCGCTTCCAGCACGGCCTCGAAGAACCGTTTCGCGCCTTGGGGCGAGAGCATCGGTATATCGGCAGGAGGAGAGAACACATCCTCAAAGTCCCCGTTCGGTTCTCCTGAAAGATCGAGCGAGAGATGGAACTGGTCGCGCAATACCTCGATCACCTGCTGGCACGCCTCTTGCCTTGCATCGCGCCTCCCTCGTTCAATCTCGGCGGCGGCTTTTGTCTCTGGTAGCTTCAACCCCTGCAGCAGCACCTGCCTTACCTGCTCAAGCGCATACTGCACTTCCAGGCCGGTAGGTCGAGGATACAGTTGTTGCGTGAGGTCCCAGAAGTGCTTGCCTTCCCCCTTATCGGTCGCTTCGATCAAGCGAAGAAAACACACCTCATCCTCTATCGCTCCGTGGTAGAGGCGACGTACCACTACATTTGGCTCGTTCTCCATGATTTCCGCATCGAGCTGGAGGAAGTCTGCAATCCGCTGTCGCACTTCAGCTCTATCAAGAGCGGGATAGGAAAGCCGTGGCTCACGATGCGAAGCTCGTGCCGCACTCAATTCGCGGTCTCTGGACTGCATAAGAATTTCCCGAAGCCGGTCCTTCGTCGCCTCATCCACCTTTGGAGCATAGAGCTTCTCCCATTGGTGTTGCTCTTCGTCAGTGAAGGGACCTCCTGGTGCCCACCACCAGTAGGCATCATAGGCACTCAACTCGCGATACCGACGAACCCAGCGCCAGTCCAATTGAAACCGGCCATCTGGAGACGCCGCCTTCGCGCTTTCGATCTCTATGAGGGCCTCTTCAGCTAACACTTTGTAGATTCTCCTTCGTTGCGTTTTGATGGGGAGCGCCTCTCGTAACAGACGCTCCGCTTCCTCGGCACGGCCGATCAGCACATACAAGCGGGCCTGGTTCACTTGATAAATCCAACGATCTGCCTGAGATCGGGTGTCCCCTGCGTCGGCACTTCGTCCAATCTCCTCTCGGGCGAGTTCGTCAAATCGCAGTGCTACCTCGAACTCGCCCAACGCCGCCAGAATCTGCGACTTCTCGCCGTAGGAGGCAGCCAGGGAATCAAGATCAGCGTATCCTTGCTTCTTGAGATCGATACAGTGATTGATTCTTTGAAGGGCCTCCGCGAAGCACCTGGCTCTATTCAATTGGTACGCGAGATTATTGAGTACCGTGGCCTGCTTTTTCTTGATCGTATCTCGCTGGAGCGGACGTAAATCATGCTGCTGTTCTGCGCGTTCCAGGAGGGCGAAACTCTCTTCATACGCTTTAATGGTCTGTGAGCGCTTGTACTCCATCTCCTGCACCTGTTCCTGAGATTCGGCGTACCCGCTCCACTCACTGTAGAGAGAAGCCCGCTTGGACAGCAGGGTCGCATGTAACTCTGCGTCACCTGGCAACAACGACGTCAAACGAGTAAAGCAGCTCTCAAGAAGCTGCTGTGCTTCCTCGTAGCGATCCTCATTCACACAACCAAGCATGAGATGATCAACCAGGTGAACCTCCATCAGAGGCTCAACCTTCAACTGCCCAGTAGTAACCCATTTATACATGCGCTCGTAGTCTTCCCCTCTTTTCTCCGTGTCAAGAGTCTCACCAAGGTACGAGGCAAGGTAATAGTGTAAGAGAAGAGAGCCGCTCTCTGCTTCGATGTCCGTTTCGGGAGAGGCCCATGGGCGTTCAGCCAGGGCTTGTTGGATGCGCCGAGCCAGGCGCAGAATCTGGCCTGCATGGAAGCTGAGCCAGCCATGATAGAGGACCAATTCGGCAGTTGCCAGGAAGCGATGATGGCGAAGGAGGAGGCAGGCAAGCTCAGTTAAGACCAGCCCTTTCTCTTGAGTATTCGCGATACTTCGCTCCAGCCAGTGCTGGAGTGCTTCAATCATACGGTCCTCAGCCTCTCGTATTTGAGACTGAGAGAGAAGCTGCTTGACCTGTGCGGCAGCCATCGGTAGCAGCTGCACCCGCTTGCGATATGCGGCAAGTAAAGAGGCGTCACGTAGCTCTTGTAATGGTGCTGGATCACGGTAGAGTATCTTTAATGCTGGCCCACCCAGGGGAAGTGGTGCTACCGAGAGGTCATTCAATGCGGCGAGAGCGTCTGCCGAGAGATGTCGTATTACCCGGTTGAGCAGGGGAGTGAGCCGCGTCGCGATTGGGCCACCAAACAACGAAGCATCTTCCAGCAATTGTCCGAGACGTTGGGCCCTGGCTTTTTCTGATATTGCCTCATCGTCGTCCTCATCCTCGAACGCCGACCAATCTCCCTGCAAGAGGGGCTCTCTCATCAGTTTCGTGACCCACTCGAGACACACCGGTACTCCTCCCACGACTTCCACAACGTGACCTAACTGCTCCTCTGGGAGATCTTCGAGTCCTAACCGCTGAAGTAGGACTATTCCCTCGTCATGCGAGAGCGCAGGGACCATCGATTGTAGAGTCCACTGAGTTTCAAGGGTGAACTTGGTCGGCCACTCCTTCGTCGCCAAAACCAATGAAGCACGATGGTGCGCGTGAACAAATTGTTTGTAGAATTGCCTCCAGGTCGGCACAAGGTCGCCTTGTTCGTCGAGGAGATGTTCAGCATTGTCGAGCAGGAGAAGCACCGGTCGATCAGCGCGAGCCAGGCCATCCAATACATATTTCATCCGGGCCTGAAGGCTCTCTGTCGGCAGAGAGGCGTTTACCAGCCCAATGTCCTGGAAAATTTCACTCAAGAGGAATTCGAGGGCCACATCGGCACCGATCACTTCCTGTTCACGTTCGGGAAGCTGGCAGAGGACAATATAGTACCGTGGGATATGCTGCTGAAAATATGTCGCAATGCGATGCAGCTCGGAGGTCTTGCCAATTCCAGAAGGTCCCTGAAGGATCAGCCACTTGATGGATGGCTTCCCCGCGATGGCCCCATAGAGCGAAGCCAACCAGCCTTCTCGGCCAATCAGGTGGCTAATCTCCATCCTGGACAGGAGGGTGTTGCGCGGAGTGCTGGTCTGCATAGGAAGCGATGGAGCATCAAGGAGCCGGTCAATCGCAGCCAGCTTACTGCGCAAATCATCCCACTCCTTGGGGGATTTATGCACCTTGTGAGTCCTCTTGGTTTCGAGTTGCTGCCTGGCGAGGTCAAGAAAGATATTCCGGTCGCGAAGAGAGAGACGCACATCCGCATCTTTGAGAGCCTGGTAAATTACTGATAGCTCATCAAACGTGGGAGATCGTTTATTCAGTTCAAAGCTGGAGTAGCGCTGCTGATCAATTGTGCCTGGTAAGTGTACGACAACGAGTGCTTGCGCAATGCCATGCCGGTCTCGGAGCCACTTGAGAAGCGCTCCAAAATGATCGGGCGATATGGATGTTGTGAAGTCATGAGGAGGTCTTGATAGCTGCATCGCAGATGTCCCTTCTTCTGCAACTCGATCGCTTACGATCATTATCAACCATCGATAGCATCTTGTACTTTCAACAGTATACCTGACAAATTGGGAGATGTACAGGCAGAACTGGCGTATTCACGCCAGTTCTTCATCTTATTCGCCGGTTTCTTCGAGTACACTGTCCATAGTCCCTTTCATATCTGCACCTTAACAACTGACTCATGGTAAGCCTGGGGAGATACATTAAGTTTACCGGTCGGAACCTGCAATGGCGAGGAACTCGCTTTGGTGAAAATCAAGTCGCAAGCAGAAGAGGGAAACAGCACCCGTAAGTCTTTTCTTTCGTACCACATCAGCCAGAAAGGAAACATCTTGGATATGGAACAGCTATGCTTACACGAACCAGTTTCTATTCTGCACGAACTCGATTTAGGGCAACACACGCTCATCATGATGAGCGAAGGCGGCATTGACCTGCTTGCCAATGACGCGCAGATGCCCTCTCTCGCAGATAGCGGGCTGGGTCTGGACAGTGATGAGATGCACCGACTGTTCATCTCTCTGCAAGAAGAGGTGAAGTACAGGATGTTGATGAATTAGTAGTACGCTACTAAGGGGATGATGCCAGAACGCCCGGGCAAACCCCAGGCGTTCCCGTTGAGACCGTTTCGCGCATGTTGCGAACTGCCAGTCCTGACAAAGCTACCGCAGTTCAAAACATAGATTGACCGCCCCTTATAGTGTGTTGTTGTCACAATGGCAGCGAGACGGCGTACCCTGCCGTTTTTGCTGCCAGGACGGGCTAAGGTCTATGTCTAGTATAAGACTATAGGCTTTCCCTGTCAATCGAAAGAGAGAGCCACATGCAAGGTATACCGCTCCATCAACTGCTCAGTGAGTACCTGCCCGTATTGGCAACTGAGACAGATACAGCACACCCACGTACCCCCATACCTATTTACTACTTTCACACAGCAGAACAACCCTTTTGTAACAATACTCTTTGTGAGTGTCAACGCCAGCAGAGGGAAGTAAAGAAGCTGCTCGGCCTCATTAATGAGGGCATCATGACGTTAAGAGAAGCGGCAGACCTTCTGATAGAAGGCAAGCAAAGCGAGGGGGAAATATAATGGAAACCCGCTATAGACGCGCAAGCGCAACCCCTGAAGAACTCGAAGAAAGACGAAGAGAAGCAAACGGACAAGGGTATACGCCGACCTCCTCCGCAGCGAGGCGACAAACTACTAGGGATGATAGGCAAGTAGGGGTTATTGGCAGCAGTTCTCTACGCCATAGACCTATCAACGTAGAGTTTGTTATCCCCATGACAGACGGGACAGAAATGCACGTCACCGAGCGTGAATTATCAAGTATGCCACAAGCATACAAAGACGCGGCTATACTGGTAACACCCCCGCCACCAAAGCGGCAAGCGTTACCCGCGCCCCAACCCCAAGAACCGCACACCGACGACCTCCCAAGACCACACCACCGTTTCCCCCGTTTCCACTTTCTAGTATGGGTAGGGATAACAATGATACTCATGCTCATAGGCTGGGTAGCACTTTCGTATGTTACTACCTTGTGGACAAACTTCACCAACCAATTAACATACGGCTACCCACGAACCTACCAGACCGACTCCAGCGTCGGGCATGGAACCGCCGCCAACCCCATGAGTCACTTCATCGCTGAGAACTTTGACAAACATCTCATCGTCATCGAACTCCCCGGAGACGATCCGACTCACGCCCGTATCTACATTGGCCCAAGGCTCATCGGAGACGGGCAGGAGTTGACCCCCGTCACGCTGTCGTTTGAAGATGTCAACGGCGACGGGAAACCTGATTTAGTGCTTCATGTGGGAGACAGCAAATTCATTTTCCTTAACACCGGCACCAGTTTTAAGCCAGCACCCAACTAATAGACAGGAGGTCATTCCATGGCAGAACACAGCCACGAACTGGAACAGCAGGTAGAAACCATCATCCGTGCCAGTTTCGCGCAACAGCAGCTAGAGGAGCCAGATACCACCACGTCCGACGACACAAGAGAGCGTCCGGTCATCGATGTTGATCTGTACCGTTTAGAAGGGGGAGCGGTGTTACTGGTGCCAAACACCGGCAACAACCCCCTCGATACCAACGCCATTGAAAGCGTCGCGCCGTCACCGTCAGAACACGAGGTGCCGATAACCGGAACGCCGACCGTACCGCTTGTCGATGAGGGGCAGCAGGAAGAGGACCTCCCTCAGGACGCGCTACAAGGGCCAGCATCACCAGGAACACAGCGACGGGGTAGAACCTCGTTTGTACTTGTTCCTCTGGTGCTTCTCTGTCTACTTACCGCAGGAACAGGAAGCTACCTCTACCTCTTGCCACTCGCAGCAAGTGCAACTGTCATGATCACCCCGAAGGCGAGGATGCTGCAGACCGGTGCCACGTTGCTGATTGCAACACATCCCAACGCTTCTCAGGTGCAGGGGAGACGTGTCGCCACCATCAGCCTGACGAAAAGCAAGACGGTCTCCGCCACCGGACATGGCCACAACGACGCGACGAGAGCAACCGGGGTCATCACCTTTTACAATGCCGACTCGCAGAATTACACCATCCCCGTGGGGACAAGCTTTCCGGTGCAAGGGGTAACGGTGGTCACTGATGCAAGCGTCACCGTACAAGCAGTCGTCCCACCCATGTTAGGGACTGCTTTTGCTCCCGCCCATGTCATCCAAACGGGAAGTGCAGGCAACATCGCCGCCCACGCGGTCTTTACCCGGTGTTGTGGGAGTGCGTTTCTCACCGCCACCAATACCAGCGCGTTTACCGGTGGACAGGACGCGAAAGACTACAGCTTTATCCAATCCAGTGATATTCACAACACTGCAAGCGACCTGGTAGCAGGTCTGACACCCTGGACAACCGAAGCACTGGCCAACGAGACACGAACAGGGGAGCAGCTTGTTCCTCCCCTGTGTACACCGCGCACACAGGCAAGCGCAGTGCCGGGGACCGAAGCCGCAAGCGTGACCGTTTCCGTGACCCAGACCTGTAGCAGTGTGGCGTATCTCACGGACTCACTCAACCAGGTAGCAACAAGCGTCCTTGCTCATCATGCGAACCTGATCAGCTACCAGCAAGCAGGCACAGTACAAGTAACGGTCAACGGTTCCACCTACCAATCCAAATCCGTCGCACTACAGGTCACGCTCCAGGGGATATGGGTGTATCATTTCAACCAGGCACAGCTCGCGCAGCTGACGCGAAGCATTGCAGGAAAAAGTCAGCAGGAGGCACGGGCAACTCTTGAAAGGGTAGGCGGGATAGCAAAGGTGAGCATTCACCTCCAACGGCTTGACTTTAGAGACCTGCTTCCTACTAATCCGCAGCGTATCAGTATCCAGTTTTTCTCCCTCGTCTCGTAGCATAAACAAAAGGCCGTCAGCTTGCTCAAGGCAATCGGTTGCTAGTCGGTTACTAGTCGTTCTCTTGAGGCGCTTGTTTTGCCTCTCATGCCGCTTGATATGGAGCAGGTTCTTGTGTACAATCCTTGCTGGATTCCGGAGGGCAGGGTAAACGGGAGTAGCTTTGTACGTCGGGCAGGCCAATTATCCATGGCCTTCAGGTAAGCAGATCGCGCTGGTAGAGTGGGTGAAATCGCTCTGCGGTGATGATACATGCTCCGTTCGTTCTGAAGCGAAGAAATAGAAAGCGGTGTTTGATGGACACTGAGAAGCTCAATCATACCAACAAAAGCATTGCACGTATCGAGCAGAAGGTAGGTAGAGAAATCTACTCTCGGAAACGCGCCGTTATCTACTGCCGCGTCAGCACCGACAAGCAGGAGATAGATGGCGAGAGCCTGGAATATCAAGAGGAAAAGTGTAGGCAATACGCAGAGCTGCATAATATCGACATCGTGATCGTCCTTCACGAAGCCAAGAGCGGCTACATCCATTACACCTTACGCGACAAGCTGACGTTTGCCCGCCAGCTCATCCGTGACCATATGGCCGATATGATAATTGTCTTTGACCTGCGCCGCTTTTCCCGCAATTTTGTCCACTCGGCCATGATCTTTGAGGAAATTGAGTCTAACGGCGGCGAGATCGTCTCTGTATCTGAGAACATCGATAATAGCCTGACTGGCAAGCTGGTACGCTCCATCCTGGCCTGGAGCGCCGAGAGCGAGCGGGAAAAGATCGTCGAATACGCGAACCGGCACTGGCAGACCAGGCTGGCGCAAGACCTGCCGATGGCTACAGGTCGCGCCCCCTACGGCTGGGAATGGGTGGACAAGGATAAAACCGCCTACCGCGTGAACCATGAGGAAGCGCTGACGCGCCTGTCCATCTTCACCATGTTTGTTGAGCAGGATATGAGCGTACGGGCCATCGCCCATAAGCTGACCGAAGACGGTATACTGCCGCCTGCGAAGAGCCGAGGCACCAAAGCCAAAAGCACGGCCTGGCAGCCCTCGACCGTCCACAAATTCCTGATTGAACCTGAGAATATCGGCACCCTGGTAATCTTAAAAACCAGAGTCGTCATGTCGCCCCAGGGAAAGCCCGGCAGGAAGCCGAACGACAACATCAAGCAGATACCCGGCGGCATACCGGCAATTGTGCCGAACGAACTGTATGAACTCGCCCAATACAAACTCAAGCACAACCAAGTAGATAAGAGCCGGTTACACTTAAAGCCTGAAGACTTCCTCTTAAAGAGCCATATCTTCTGCAAGACCTGCGGCTACCGCATGGGCGGCAGATACCGGGTATATGACGGTGTAGCGGTCGGCTACTACCAGTGCTGCAAAGATAACAATAAATACGATGCCTGCCCTGACCTGACGGGCATTAAGGCGGATAAAGTCAATGAGCTGGTGTGGGAAGATTGCTGCCGAGTGTTCGAGGCCATTGAGCAGATTCGAGATACCATCCGCGCACGGATTGAGCAGGACGTAAAAGCGTTTCTGGAACATACCACCGGCAATCAGCAACTCGCGAAGCTCCAGGAGGAAATTGCTCAGGCAGAGATTGAGCAGGCCAAGCATACGCCTGGTAGCTACTATTACAACCTGGTCACTGCTGACATCCAACAGAAACAGGCAGAACTGCGGAAGTACGAGGAGCAGGTTAAGCACGCCAGTACCAATGAGCAGTTGCTTGACCTCTATCAGCGGCGAGTGCTCAATTTCTTAGATTTTTTGAGCGCGATGAAGGGCAGGTACCACGAGGCCAGCTTCAAAGAGAAACGCAATGCCTTAGTGGTGCTTGGTGTTCGGGTGACGGTCAGTGCGCCGCCCCAGGTAGAGCCGATAACACGGCAAGTGGAAACGGATAAGGAGTGGCTATCATTAGTGGAAGCCGGTGCGCTCAGCGGTATCGACCCCAAAGTCCTCAGCTACCGGGCGAGTAAAGGTGAGTTTGCGACAACCAAGCGTGATGAGTCGCGTCGCTGTACATACGTCCACCGTGACGAATTAAACCGCTTCTTAGGCAGCGTAGTGCTCAAGCCCCAGCGGTTGCGTGATGACGCTGAAGCGCGGGTAGAAGTTAACTATTCGCCAATCTTCACAGGTGTCCAATCGTGCTTGATATAAACGCCGGTGCCGAGGAGTTCATTGATAGCGGGATAGCTATACAGGGGCGTGCGCGCCAGGTAGGGACGGATACGACGCCGGGCTTCGAGGACATCGTGAAAATTCGGAATCTGCATCGTCTGGATACCTTTTCAGATACCTGTTACGTTAGCGCGTCTCGCCAGGCGCGTTAAGCCCGACGCGAGGCGCAACGCGATATTGACCGAGCCTAGCGATTGCATCCACAGGGGTAGTTTGCTCGGTTCAGCGTCGTCTATCTTCTGCTGGATCTGCTTCCTGGCACGCAACAGGCTTCCCTCTATGCTGGAGATCTGCGGGTAGTACTGGTTGATGTCGATCTTTTGCTTCTCTGCATGGGTATAGAGTTGTTGCAGGGCGGTTTCGCAGGTGTTCGCATATTTTACGAGGTCTTCCACCGACTCATCCGCGATATTGGCCTGAAAAGATCTGGCCTGCCCCGTGAGCCGGATTACCGACCGTGAAAATGGATCAATCATATCTACCTTCATTTCTCTCGCCAGAGTACTTCTCTCCCAATCAGTCTCTGCGAAAGGATATTTAGAGCATAGCATTTCCTGAAGCACTTTCGCTCTGTCTTAGATTATAACATAAGCGCGCTGAAATTGGCATCATTGTGGCCACCCCTGTCATATTTTTATGCATGTACCGTACCCATTCTCTACTTTCATTGACAATCTATCTGTGTATTTGTATACTCAACTCTGGACTGCGAACCTGGATCAGGACATGTTATGTATATTATGAACAGTATGTGAGAAGGTGGTCAAGCGATGTCGGTGGATCCAATCTCTCTGGCTATTGTACTCCTTGTGAAAAGCGCCTCCTCGTGGTTGCCTGCCATTGGCGAGACGCTGCTGCACTCCGACATCGAGGCGGGACAGGACTGGCTCTTTGGCTGGTTCATTCGCTGGCAGAAGAAGCGTAAGCAGGTACAGCGTCTCCAGCAGGCGCTGGGAAAGGCTGCGGTGCGGGGTATAAGCAGCTTTCGGGCGCAACCCGAACGTGATCAATACCGGAACATTCTCGCCGTTCTAGCACAGCCGGGTTTTCATAACGAGGAGCTGCGGCGCGAAGCCCTGCGCCTCTTTACGCTCTCCGACGCTCCCGACCTGCAGGCGCTCTCGGATATCTACAATCGCGCGCGCCGCGTACAGACGCTTGCGCTGCCCCAGCCATCCGCGCCAGTGGACGCGACGCCCTACTTAGCGGCCTTCTTTTCGGCACTACTCAATGAATTGTACAACGACGAGGTCTTCGGCGAGCAGGTACGCCAGGTGCTGGATGCCCGAGCCGCGAAGACGACGCAGGAGCGCCTGCCGCAGATCGCCGAAGGTATCCAGGAACTGACGGCTGGTGTGAAGCAGATTCTGCGGGCCGTTGCGCCCGACTATACAACCCAACAGTTCGAGCAGGATGTCACGGCGTATCTCTCTTATGTCGAGCGAACCTATGATTCGCTGAAGCTACCCCGCGTCATTCCCGAAGATCTGGGCGACCAGGACGCTGAACTGGATGCGATCTTTGTGCCGCAACATATCACGCTGATCGATACAACACAGAGCAAGAAGCAGGAATTCGCTTCGATCACCAGCCTGCTACAGAGCTCGCCCTACGTCGTCCTGCTCGGCGGACCAGGAACGGGCAAATCGACGGTGACGCGCTACCTGGCATGGAGCCATGCAACGGCGCGTCTCCTGCATCGCGCGCCTGCCAACCTGTCGCTGCTGTCCGGCAAACCGGTGCCACTGCGCATCGAGCTGCACGATTTCTCCGATATCAGCACACAGCAGCCCGATATCAGCTTGTTCTCCTACATGACCGAGATCGTGCTGGAACGGATGAATATTCACGTCGCTCCCCAGGTATTCGATGTCCTGCTCAAACAGAACGCGCTGCTCTTCCTGTTCGATGGACTCGACGAGGTTGTGGACCAGGATGAGCGCCGCCGCTTGATCGACGCGATTGAGGAGATTGCCCAGCACTACCGGGGCAACAGCATCCTGGTCACGTCACGCCCGGTCGGCTACGAGCTATTCGGCTTCTCGACGCGCTGGTTCACGCATGGGACATTGCAGGAGTTCGACGATGAGCAGATACACCTGTTTCTCAAGCGCTGGTACACCAATATACTGCGCCTCTCACCACTTCCCTACGACGACCAGAAGGAGCTTGAGTCTCTTTACCAGACGCTCAAGGGCAACCCGCGCCTGCACACACTGGCCAGAAACCCGCTGCTGCTGACGATCATCACGACCCTGCACCGCACCGAGCGGCTCCCGGACAGGCGCGTGCATGTCTATGACCGCTGCGCCGACCTGTTGCTAGACACATGGTCGCGCCGGCGCGGGACGAACGGACGCTGGCAGGGGATGCAGATGACGCGCGACGTACAGCGCGCCTGCATCGCACATCTGGGCTTCATTCTCTACGAACGCTTGCAAGACGCGAACAATGCAGGCGGAGAAGGAGGCGTGTTCTGCAGCGATTGCCTGACGTTGCCACAGATGCAGGCGGAGGTCGAGAGGTTTCTCAAGAGTCGCCAGCTCTTTTCAGCAGAGGAACGGCAGATCGAGGCCGAACGGTTCCTCGATCTGATGCGTACCGAGACCGGGCTGATCGTGAAGCGCGGGAAGGACGAGAGCGGAGAAGATCTTTACGGCTTTATCCATGAGACCTTCCAGGAGTACTTCGCGGCGCTCGACGTCTACTTTCGACAGGCTGACCCGCCTCCTCCCGACCGGCCCGGCGAGGATGCGAACGCCATTCTCAATGCCTTTTTAACGCAACACCTGCACGATCCCCACTGGCAGGAGGTGATTCTGCTGCTCTTCGGCAAGCTTGGTCCCGGAAGAGCCACAACGCAGCTGCAACTTATTCTCGATCCCGTCGATAGCAAGGTCTGTTGCCGCAGCACATATACCGATATCATCCAGCAGGACCTCTTCTTTGCCTGCTCCTGTCTCAAAGAGGAGATTACGCTTCAGAACAGGCTGGTTGTTGAGATCATTACGCGCCTGAGCGAAGTCATATCCACCTCGCCCTTTCCTTCCCAGCGCAATCATGCTATCTGTGCGCTCGCCTCGCTGCTTAGTACGCAACAGTACAGTCAGCCGGGTCGCATGGCACTGCTGAACCTGCTCACACGGAGTACTCTCGCTGAGAGCACAAGGATACAGATCGCGCAGGCGCTCTACAGCAGCAATCCAGCCGACACAGACCTGCGGATGCAGGCACAGCAGGCGCTGGCCATCCTGGCTCAAAGCGCAGAGCGCGCGCCCGGCAGCGCTCTTCAAGCGGCCCAGGCCCTCTACGAATGCTATCCGGTCGGATCGGCGGGGCAGCTCAATGCTGTGCAGATGATGCTTGAGACAGCCACAAAACAGCAGCTCTCGTTCGAACAGACGATACAGGTTATACGCACGTTCTTGCGTCGTTCCTCCACTACGCCGGAGGCCGCGCAACTCGTCAGCAAGAGGCTGCTCGATTGGCTTCAGTCGTCAGAGACGACCTTTGAGCAGGTGCGGCTGGCCGTCGACGCGCTCTCGTACTCGGCGACGACGGGTGCTCTCAGCGCGTGGGAGAGCGCCGCCGATAAGCTCCTGGCGCTCATGAACACCCCTGACGCGACCTTCGCACAAATCCTGGAGGGGACCTACACACTGTACCAGGTGCCAGTGCAATCACAACGGCGTCTGCAGGTGGCCCGGCTCTTACTGGAAGCGGTCAGCAGGCCAGGAGCCAGCATCGAAGAAATCACCGAGGCAGGTGAAGCGCTCTCCTGGAACGACCACGACGAGGCCGACGAGCGACAACACATCATCACGCTTCTCACGAACACGCTGCAACGGCCCGATCTCGACTTCGAGCAGACCGTGGGACTCACCGAGACGCTGTACGGCAGCGGACCCGATGGCTCCTGCGAACAACTGCAGGCGACGCAGAAATTCCTGCACCTCGTCCAGCAGACCGACCTTACCTTCGAAGAGAGGATTCAGGTCGTCGAAGCCCTCTATAGGTGCAGTCCGCTCAATTCGCAGGAGAATCAGCGCGCCGTTGACTCACTGCTAGCGATGGCAAAAGAACCCACCTTGAGCGTCGAGAATGCCATCCAGATCTTCCAGATCCTTTACGACTACGATCTCATAACCTCGAACGAAGGGCAGCTTTCGATCCTGGCACGGTTGGCACAGCGCGCCGATATCAGCGCGGAGCAGCGTATTCAGATTGCGCAGGATCTCTACGCAAGCAGCCCTCCCCATGCCGCAAGCAGACGACAGGCCGCACAGATTCTCTGGCAGCAGGCGCAGAACGAGCAGCTTTCAACAGAGCAGCGCCTGGAAGCCGCCACTGTTCCACTCACCATAGGCGATAGCAGCTATCCCGACCGGGCGCAGGCAGTGCGCCTCATCCTCCCGTTCAAACAGGGAGAAGACGCCCGCGCCTACCTCGAAAAGTACTGGCAGCCCGTCTCTAGCGGCATCCGGAGCGAGCCATCCGATATCCCAGCCATGATCGAGCTTATCCAGCAGAGCCTGCTGCCGACCAGCGCCCGCGACAAGATCTACAGAACATTGAGGCAGATGGTGCCACACTTCGATACTCTGGGCTGAAACTGGATAGCTATATTTCGATCCTTCATTTTGAAAATGCGCATTGGCAATGTATACTATGCATGAGGAAGGTGGCAGATGTATAATGCAAGGATCGATAAATGAATCAACAATCTTATGATAACTCTATCAAGGGCATTTTCAAAGAAGACGCGGAAGAGCTGATTCCAATTCTTCTTGAAGGTGCCAGATTTACCAACGTATTCGACATTGAAGTACTTCGCCCACCGATGCGCACTGACAGCACATATGGTATCCTATACCAGGGCAGATCAGCAATCCTGCAAATGGAATTCCAGGCAGGCGAGGACGAAGATATTGTCTACCGATCGCTTATCTATCACGCGGGCCTGTTGCGTGATTATAGGCTGCCCATCATCTCGATCATAGTCTATCTCTTCAAAGCAACAGGCAACCGATCGCCGCTCAGAGAGACTATCGGAAACGAAGAACTGCTCGTCTTTCACTTCAGGGTGATTGAGATATGGTCCCTGGATGCACGGAAGTATATAGCAAGGCGCGAGATCAGCATGTACCCATTGCTGCCGGCAATGAGCAATGCTGATGCAGAACTCCTGCTACAGGCAATAGACGAACTTGTAGCGCGTTATAAATATAATGAGGCAAAGCTAGCACGGCGACTACTATGGCTTAGCGTATTCTTATATCGCACCCAAATGGTGTCGTCGCAGGATAAAAAGAAAGTGAGGGAGCGTTTGGACGCCTTTGAGTATCTCCTGGAAAATGATGAGTTTGTGCAAAAACAGCGCGCACTGGGATTTTCCCAGGGCGAAGAAAAGGGCAAAATCGAGGGCAAAATCGAGGGCAGAGTTGAAGGCGAGATAGCCGCGACACGGCAAGTCTTGCAGACGCTCGTTAAGAAGCTCTATCCATCTCTCGCCGTACTGGCGGAGCAGCGTGTAGAGCAGACACAAAAGGTCGACGCGCTCCGCACGGTGATCGGATTGATCGTCGAAGCGCCCGACGAGGCTACGGCCCGTGCGGTGCTCGACTCTTTGCTCACCGCCTGACGAAGATCGGTCGCATGTGCAGATGCCACAATGCTCATCTGCACATGCGCAGGGGATTAGCGCAATCAGTGTATCAGTCGAAGCGAGCATGACAGCACTTGACATATAAGCATTTTCTTAACATATAATTATTATGGTCCAACAGGCATATTGCTTGCCTGCGCTGTACCATGATCAATCAATGGAGAAGGGTAGCCTTCTCCCTGTCTACGCGAAAGGCTCAATAATGGCCAGTAACATTTTCCGCCTGCTTGCGGATGAAGAGAAGTTTACCGATGAACTGTACGCTTTCGTGACCGACTCTAATGCGGACCACCGCAACGAGCGCGATATCATCAATGCACTACACGAGGTGGCCCCACAGATCGTTTCGGTGGCTGAATGCATGGTCATCGATGGCGTCGATGAGCGGCACTTTGTCGCGAACTACGTGCACGCGATCCTGGGAGGCGAGGGGCTGTCGGAGAACTGATAGATAGCCTTCAATGGAGCCGCTACCTCTCTCGTGACGCCGGGTTCCTACTCCAGTTCATACATGACGCTGGCAACAGTCGCGAGGGCAGCCGTCTCGGCGCGCAGGATGCGGGTGCCCAGCGTGACCGGCTGCACTCCGTGTTGTCGCGCCTGCGAGACCTCTTCAGCCAACAGACCACCCTCCGGCCCAATGAAGAGCACGATGGTAAGCGGGCTCTTTTTCTCCCTTCGTTCGATGACCTTTAATGCGTCGCGCAGGCTGTAATCACGCTCTTCCTCCCACGGAATTAGCGCGACGGCACCGGGAGGGATATCGTTGAGCGCCTGTGTGAAGGGGCGAATGGGGTGCAGTTCGGGGATACGCGCACGCCCACACTGCTCGGTGGCCTCCTGGAGAATACGCTGCCAGCGCTGCCGCTTGCCAGGTCCGGCATCTTCCAGGCCAGGCGCAGAGCGACGGCAGAGAATGGGCGCGAAGACCGCAACGCCCAGCTCCGTGCCTTTCTCCAGTATCCACTCGAAGCGGGCCGATTTGAGCAGGCCCTGGCAGAGGATGATATGCACCGGCGAATCTGGCTTGCCCGCACGGCGCTCGATCAGTTCTACCTCGACGTCTTTACGTCCGCTCCTGGTGACGGTACAGAGCGCCTCGTCGCCGCTGTTGTCGAGCAGCAAGAGCTGCTCGCCGACGGCAAGGTGCAGGACGTCTCTGACCTGGTGGGCGAGCTTCTCAGGAAGTTGAATGGTCTCGCTTTGCAGCAGTTCGGGTGCGACGAAAAAACGATGCATGGCTGTTATTCTCGTTTGCGCCAGACCAGCGCCAGCCAGTCTTCGATCATTACCTGCTCGATCTGTTCCAGGCCCGCCGCCTGTAGAGGGCCTTCGGCATCCTGACGCCGTGCCTCAATGATGCCGCTGGTGATGAGCACGCCGCCCGGTGTCAGGACGCGCGCCAGTTGCGGAGCGATCGAACCGATGATGTGGGCGATGATATTCGCCAGCACCAGATCATACCGGCCCGCCAGGCGTTCGGCCTCCGCATCGTCGAGGATGCCCAGCACGACCTTGACGCGCTCGCTCAGACCGTTTATGGCGACGTTTGCCGCAGCGCTCTCGGCGGCGACGCTACTATTATCAATGGCATAGACGCTCTCGGCGCCCAGTTTTGCGGCGGCAATGGAGAGGATGCCCGATCCGGTGCCAACGTCCAGGACGCGCATACCAGGCCGAACACGCTTCTCAAGCTCTTCCAGGCACATGCGCGTGGTAGGATGCAGACCCGTACCAAAGGCCATACCGGGATCGAGCGTGAGCACGACTTCATACGGCTTTGGCGTGTATTCGCGCCAGGAGGGCCGAATAACCAGGCGGCGTCCGATATGCGTAACGTGGAAGTAGTCCTTCCAGGCGTTGGCCCAGTCTTCTTCGTTGACCGTGCGCGTCTCCAGCCTGCCAACGAAGTGTGCGCCAAGGCTCGCCAGGTGCCAGAGCCCCTCCTCTATGTGCTGGCGCGCCTCCTTTTCCTTACCGTCGAGAGGCAGATAGGCGCGCACATGCACCGGCTGCCCCGTGAGGATGCGGTACTCCTGGCCCTCGTCGATCAGCTCTATCGGCTCCTCGATCACAACGCCCTCGGACGTGTAGCGGCTCAGCAGCTCGCTGACCGATTCGACCGCATCGGGATGTACCTGAACGGCCAGCTCTAACCAATACATTTACAATAATCCTACTCTCAAAGCACCCTACGCGGGGTGCACTTCCACAATATAATAGTCATACGTGGCCTTGATCTGAAAACCACAGGAGGTATAAAGGGCTATCGCCGCAACGTTATCGACCTCCACATCGAGCATAATCGGCTTCTGGCCCTCGGAGCGCATGATGCGAATCGCCTCCTCCAACATCTGCCGCCCGTAGCCACGCCTCCTGTAGTCGGGCACCACACCGAAGGCATAGATGCCGATTCCCTCGTCGAACTCGTCCAGGCGCAGCGAACCCACAAGCTCCTTACAGCTCACCTCGCCCTCGCCAAAGGTCGCGAGATAGAAACGGCGCTGCGGGTCCTGCCAGAATTGCACCAGCTTCGTGCGCACGAAAAGTTCAGGATCGTTAAAACTGGCCGCCTGCACGGTGACAAGTGCATCCAGGTCGCTCCTTGCAGCCTGGCGAAAAAAGAGGCGCTCGTCAAACGCGTTGCTATCGCGAAAGTCTGCCAGGAACATTTCGTGCTCTGCAAAGCCATGCCGGGCGTCGATAGCTTTTACGCATGCCTGGCCCGCTACCGAAGAACGCTCGCAGACAAGATCAAGGCGATGTATACCGCTATTGATGCACTCCTCTCTGGTGGCTGCGAACAGCGCGTTGAAGATGCCCTGACGCCTGAAAGCAGGATGCACCATGGCGACGACCTCTCGCTCCTCTGCACCCCAGTTATCCAGGCCGAGATATCCCAGCAGACGACCATCTCTATAATAGAGAAAATCAGTGACCACATTGCCCGGACGCGTGCGCAACATGCCAAAGTCCAGGCGCATATGCAGGTCCTCGTAGCGATTGCAGAGATCGCTAAGCTGCTCGATCTCTGCCCGCTCGGCCTGCGTCAATGTCGATTTTTTCACAAGACCCTGTACCTGGGACATCTATGCCTCCTTGACATAAAACGAGAGCGGGCGACCGTCTTTATGCAATCGCCTGCTGTTTGCTAACGTCCTTGCAGTCTTCCGCGACATCAAAACACCGCAGGCTCCATGTACTCTCCGAAGGCTGCACGGAACACATCTATGATCTCGCCCAGAGTAGCATACGCCTGCGCGCATTCTATTAGCGCCGGCATAGTATTCTCCGTCCCCTCGCAGGCGCAGCGCAGATCGTCCAGAGCACGCTTCACGGCGGACGCACTGCGCTCACTGCGCACGCGCTGCAGGCGTGCGATGTGCGCCTTCTCGCCTTCGTAATCGACGTAGAGCGTGGGAATTTTGACGTTCTCGTTAGAGATGTAGTCGTTGACGCCAACGATGGTGCGCTGGTGCTGGTCGATCTCCTGCTGATAGCGGTACGCCGACTCGGCGATCTCGCGTTGGAAGAAGCCATTCTGAATACAGGCCAGCACGCCGCCGAGGGCTTCGATGCGATTGAGGTAGTCCATTGCCACGCGCTCGGTCTCATCGGTCAGTTGTTCGATGAAGTAAGAGCCGCCCAGTGGATCGACGGTATTGACGACGCCGCTCTCACTGGCAATGATCTGCTGCGTACGCAGGGCGATCAACGCCGCGCGCTCTGTAGGCAGGGCCAGTGCCTCATCGAGCGAGTTCGTATGCAGGGAATTCGTGCCGCCCAGCACGGCGGCGAGCGCCTGAATAGCGGTTCGCACGATATTGTTATCCGCCTGCTGCGCAGTCAACGATACGCCGGCGGTCTGGGCATGGCAGCGCAGCATCCACGAGCGCGGATCTTTCGCGCCATAGCGCTCGCGCATCAGCCTGGCCCACAAGCGGCGTCCGGCGCGGAACTTGGCGATCTCCTCGAAGAAGTCATTATGCACATCGAAGAAGAACGAGAGGCGCGGCGCGAACTCGTCGATCTTCAGGCCACGCTCCAACGTCGCATCGACGTATGCCAGACCATCGGCGAGCGTAAAGGCCAGCTCCTGGACCGCTGTAGCACCTGCCTCGCGAATATGGTAGCCGCTGATGCTGATGGTGTTCCAGCGCGGCATGTTGCGCGTGCCGAATTCGATGGTATCGACGACCAGGCGCATCGAGGGTTCGGGCGGGAAGAGAAACTCTTTTTGCGCAATATATTCTTTCAATATATCGTTCTGCAGCGTTCCGCCCAGCGAGGCCATGGGGAAGCCGCGCTTCTCAGCGTTGGCGATATACATGGCCCAGATGGCGGCAGCGGGACTATTGATGGTCATCGAGGTTGTGATCTTGTCCAGGGGCAGGTCGGCGAACAGGATCTCCATATCGGCAAGCGAGGAGACGGCTACACCGCACTTGCCGAACTCGCCTGCGGCCAGTGTATGATCGGTGTCGTAGCCGTACAGGGTCGCCATATCGAAGGCCGTCGAGAGCCCCGTCTGGCCTTGCTTCAGCAGGTATTTGAAGCGTGCATTGGTATCTTCGGCGGTTCCGAAGCCCGCGAACATACGCATGGTCCAGGGTTTGGCACGATACATGGTGGGCTGCACGCCGCGTGTATAGGGATACTCACCCGGCAGGGCGAGGTCGCGCGTGTAGTTGAGTCCAGCGTTGTCCTGCGGCGTGTAGACGCGGCTCACAGGAACGCTGGAGGTCGTGATGAGGTTGTCGCGTTCCGGCAGACGTTCGAGCGATTCTTTGACCGTCGTCTCCTCCCACGTGGCACGCTTTACGGTGAGACGCTCCAATTCTGCTTTATCAAAGAGTGTGCCTTGTTCGACAACAGGCTGCTTTGACTCTGTCGATTTCTGATCAAGCATCTTGATACTTCTCCTCCGAGAGTTACAAGGCAAGAAGTGAGTGGCTCCTGCACTTATTTTTAGCAATATATTAGCTTATTATACTTCAACCGACATAGCGACGGCACCCCCACCACCCAGGCAGAGGGTCGCCAGGCCGCGTCCACCACCGCGGCGACGCAACTCGTGGATCAGCGTGATAAGGACGCGCGAGCCGCTGGAGCCGATGGGATGTCCCAGGGCGATCGCGCCACCGTTGACGTTGACGCGCGACCAGTCCCAGTCGAGTTCGCGACCATTGGCGAGCGCCTGGGCGGCGAATGCCTCGTTGACCTCGATCAGGTCGAAGTCGCCGATCTTGAGGCCCGTGCGCGCCAGGAGACGATGGACGGCGCGCGGTGGCGCGGCGAAAACGTAGCGCGGCGTGATGGCGGCAGCGGCGTACCCCGTGATGCGCGCCAATATTGTCATATTATGTGCAGCGGCGAACTCGCGGTCTACCACTACGGTTGCAGAGGCACCATCGCTCAGGCCAGGAGCGTTGCCAGCAGTGATCGTGCCGCCCTCCTGGAAGGCCGGCTTCAGCCGCGCCAGGGCATCCAGCGAGCTATCGCTGCGAATGGGCTCATCTTTATCGAGCGTGAGCGTGCCCTCCTTCTGCTTGATCTCGACGGGCACGATCTCCTCTTTAAAGCGACCCTCCTCTGTAGCAGCGGCGGCGCGCTGGTGGCTCTGCAGCGCGAAGCGGTCCTGCTCCTCGCGCGTCACGCCAAATTTTTCGGCGATGATCTCCGCCTCGTTGCCCATGTGCATATCCTCGAAGGCGCACCACAGACCGTCGTGCACGACGCTATCGACAAGCTTACCATCGCCCATACGATACCCCGTACGAGCGTTTAACAGGAGATAGGGCGAGGTACTCATGCTCTCCATACCGCCCGCCACAAACGCCTGTGCATCCTCAGCGCGGATCGCCTGGGCAGCCAGCATAACAGCCTTCAAACCGGAGCCGCACACCTTATTGACGGTCACAGCCGGAATATCGACCGGAAGACCCGCGCGGATCGCGGCCTGGCGAGCGGGCGCCTGGCCGACGCCAGCCGAGACGACGTTCCCCATAATCACCTCGTCAATCGCCGCTGGATCGATGCCCGAACGACGAACGGCCTCTCTTATCACGATCGCGCCCAGTTGCGGGGCGGTAAAGCTGGCGAAGCCGTCCAGAAACTTCCCGGTCGGCGTCCGTGCCGCGCCTACAATAACGGGGATGTGCTCAGTCATGGTGCGTGTTCTCCTCTGATCGCCACAACGTTGTGGACAGATATATTGGATTTGCATATATGTACAAATTTGTATAGGTCGTCTTTTTCATTGTATCTTCCTGGTGTGCACATGGTCAAACGGATACATCAGGGCTTTTCAAAGCTGCATAGCAATCGGCTTTAAATGGGGGTATAGTATTTACATAAGGCAGATAGTATATGCCTGAGGATAGATCCTGGTGTGACAAAAATTTAGGAGTAAGGATGAGTAATAACAAAGTACGGGTTGCAATCATTGGAGTTGGTAACTGTGCCAGTTCGCTGGTACAGGGTGTTCAATATTATCGCGAGGCGCAGCCAGACGACTTTGTCCCTGGTTTGATGCATGTGAATCTAGGCGGCTATCACATTAGCGACATAGAGTTTTCTGCCGCATTCGATATAGATACCAATAAGGTAGGCAAAGACATCAGCGAGGCCATCTTTACCGCGCCGAACAATACCTATCGCTTCTCCGATGTGCCAACGCTCAACGCGAAGGTTCACCGCGGCATGACGCATGATGGGCTGGGCAAATACTTATCGAAGGTGATCACCAAAGCGCCCGGTTCCACAGCCGATATCGTGCGCATCCTGAAGGATACAGGCACCGATGTCGTGATCAACTACTTGCCCGTCGGCTCGGAGACGGCGACCAAGTGGTATGTAGAGCAGGTTCTCCAGGCAGGTGTCGGCTTCGTCAACTGTATCCCCGTCTTTATCGCCCGCGAGCAGTACTGGCAGGACCGTTTCAAGGAGGCCAGACTGCCGATGATCGGCGATGACATTAAAAGCCAGGTCGGCGCCACGATCGTCCACCGCGTACTGGCGCACCTCTTCCGTGAGCGCGGCGTGAAGCTGGAGCGCACAATGCAGCTCAATGTGGGCGGCAACACCGACTTCTACAATATGTTGGAGCGCGAACGTCTTGAGTCGAAGAAGATCAGTAAGACGAACGCCGTCACCAGCCAGCTCGACTATGAGCTGGGCGAAGATAACGTGCACATCGGTCCCTCCGATTACGTTCCCTGGCTTACCGATCGGAAGTGGGCGTACATCCGGCTGGAAGGCAGGACCTTTGGCGACGTGCCGTTGAACGCGGAACTCAAACTTGAGGTATGGGACTCGCCCAACTCAGCCGGGGTGGTCATCGACGCAGTGCGCCTGGTCAAACTCGGACTCGATCGGGGCCTGAGCGGCACGCTGGAAGGGCCAAGCGCCTACTTGATGAAGTCACCACCAGTTCAGTATGCCGACGATGTGGCGCACGAAATGACCGAAGCCTTCATCCAGGAAGTACCGGCGCCTACCGGACAGGTAAGCAAGCCGCTGGAGCAGGCAAACGGGCATAAAGTAGAGGCAGAACAGTAACGAGTACAACAAACTGTGCAGTGACAGATTCCTCGCTGTCACTGCACAGGCAATCTGAATCTCGCTTAGTTAACGTGGTTGTACCGGAGTATCTTGCCCCATGGATACTCCATTTACCGCGCGTAGTAGCTCTTCGCGCACGATCGTCACATCTGGCGGTGCACTAATCCCGATCTTGACTCGTTCACCTTCAACAGCCAGGACGGAAATGTTGATGACGCCAGCGAGTACGATACTTTCACCTACTTTTCGCCTCAAAACAAGCATGCAAGGCTCCCTTCATCAGAAGCATGTCCTAAGCGTCCCTGCGCTGTGACACGCGCCCATTTTGTCTGGGCGCTTCTGCCAGGGTGACCGCAAAGAATTCAAGTGTAGCATTCCTACGATACTCAGACGCTTCAATAGTGTAGAGTGGGTAAATCGAAAGTCATCATTCATGCACATTCAAAGCGACATGTTTCAAATAGACATCGCCCACAAAAGAAATCGACCGTTATGGCCTTTTGCCTTCTACCATAGTGTAGTAAGAATCTACCGACACTATTGCGATCCGTTTTGAGATACTGTAGTATCCAGCAGACGTTCTGCAAGAGCCACGCTATCGACTCTATAGGTACCCGCCTGCACGCGCGCGCGTAACATCTGCACACGCGCGGAGCGTTCGTCGGACCACCACTGCTCCGAATGAATACCGTGCTCGCGTACTTCCTGGTCTCCACGCGTTGAAAACGGATCTGTCCAGTCCGTCGCAGGGATTTCCCGCGTGAGCGCCGCTTCTGATTTCTCGTCTGGCTCGATGCATACCAGATGAAGATACGTACCTGCCGACCCAGCTTTCATGTGGAGATCCCTCCCGTAATAGAGTACACTACTATTCTACGTTCCACAACGTATCCAGGTCTACATCACATTATACTTAAAATACCTCACAACCGTAAATGGTAAGGCAGAAGGTCTACGAGACCCGGCGTTTATGTTTTCCTCCTACAACCACTTCTGTATCCTGTGCGTGCTCTGTCTCGCCGGTAGTGTGAGTACTCAGCGTATTATGTACGCTCGTTTTCTGCTTGCGCCTGCTCTTTATCGCCTGCTTACTGGCTACAGCCTCGCTCTCCCCTGGCTTCTGTGCATGTAATAAGCCTCGCAGCCGCATAATCGTCTGCATATGTAACTGACACACGCGCGATTCGGAGACACTCATGATCTTGCTAATCTCCTTCATGGTCAGTTCTTCCTGATAGTAGAGAGCGAGCAGCAGTTGTTCCCGTTCAGGGAGATGATCGATGGCGCTGCTCAGCGCCGTCACTAACTCTCGCCGCTCCGCCTCCTCGTCGGGACCAGGCGTATCGCGATCTTCGAGCAGATCTCTAAGGGGCATCGTCTCATCATTCTGCAGCGCATTGAGCGGAACGTCGATGGAAAGCACTGTCGTACTTGCATCGAGGAGCATCTGACGATAGCGTTCTATCGAGACGCCCAGTTCGACTGCAACCTCTTCCTCTTTCGCGGGACGTCCCAGGCGCTGTTCCAATCCCGCCAGCGCCTGCTCGATCTGTCGCACGCGCGAGACTGCTGTACGAGGGAGCCAGTTCAGTGTGCGCAGGTGATCGATCACCGCACCGCGGATACGTGGCGTGGCAAAGGCTTCAAAGCGGATACCGCGAGCAGGGTCGAAGCGCTCGATGGCATTGATCAGGCCGATCGTTCCATAACTTAGCAGGTCATCCATCTCCAGAAGGCTTGTTGGCGGTATACCCAGGCGTCCGACGACAAAACGCACAAACGGGGTATACTCTATGATCAGTTCATCGCGTAGCTTCTTCTGCCTGGTCTCAGCAAACTCTGCCCAGATATCGTCTATAGCTGCCGCTGCACTCATTCCACGACGCTCCTTTCAGCATCTACCGATCCTCCCCACCCATCTCACGAGTAGAGTGTAGTGGAATAGCAAGCACAGCGGTATTGACACAGGTCCCCTGTTTTCTAAACAGAAGTCCCTGAAGAGGGCTGGATGCCCATCGCCCTATTTTTTCATCCAGACACGTCGATAAAGAATGTTTAGAAAATAGAACGAAGGCGATCGGAGAGAGGCAGATCTCCCCACGCCATGTAAAGCAAGGAGAAAGAGTATGCAGAACCAGCCATCGATGGGTGGACACGCGGAACAGAACAGGCAACTGGCACAACATCTTGAGACGGTCCTTTTCCCGGAGGAGTTGTCGGAGGACCAGCATCTGCTGACGGATCTCCTTGACGCAGGTTTTGAGTGGGAGGAGGCGATCAAGCTCCTTCGCTTGCGCGATCATCTCTATGAAAACCCGGAGATGCGCCAGCGCACAGCCGACGATAGTCGCATGCACTTTGTGCGCTGGTTATTCGAACATGGCGAAATCGGGGAAGATTAGTGCTTGTCACATCTAAAGAGATATGCTATACTGCACGGCGGAGAGATGTCAGAGTGGTCGAATGTGCCGCTCTCGAAAAGCGGTAGGGTGAAAGCCCTCGTGGGTTCGAATCCCACTCTCTCCGCCCCAACCCGACCCGGAGGAGTCTCATAGTGGCCTAGTGAGCACGACTGGAAATCGTGTAAGGTGAATAGCCTTCGTGGGTTCGAATCCCACCTCCTCCGCTTCCCCCACCAACCCGCTTCTGGCCTGGGTCGCTTGAAATAGCTCATCTATTATACAGCAAAACTGACAGCAAAACCGAAAAACGTCAGTGGACGCACTCCGCGAACAACAATATCACGCGCCATTTTGCCCGTCTCTTAGAAACATTTGCTCCCTGGCCAGGTTTGACAGCAAAACGGCCACCTGCCTGACCTTCTAGATCCGCTCTAGAGCGCGCTTGAGCACCTCTAAAGCTGACAGCAAAACAACGTTTTCTATCCATGGAGCACCGCGTTCAACTTTCCCACTGCGTCCGCTTGCATGGTTGGTAAAGCATGGGAATACACATCCATTGTGATGCCGATCTGGCTGTGGCCAAGCATTTCCTGTACTACTTTCGGATGGATGCCCAGGCTTAGCAATATAGTGGCCGATGTATGGCGAAGATCGTGAAAACGGATATCTGGCAGTCCCGCCTGCGCCAGCAATTTCTTGAACTGCGTAAACACATCACGCGAGGTGTGCAGATGTCCACCGACGGAACTGCAAAAGACAAGGTCATTCTCCTTCCAGGCGGGACCGGCCTTGAGTTTGGCCTCTAGCTGGCAAGCTCTATGATGACGGAGCATCTCCAAAGCAAAGGGAGCAATAACGATACTCCGACGACTCTTTTCTGTCTTGGGCTCAGCCTCCACATATCCCCCTTTGCCGTTTAACTTCGCTGGCATATGCGTCAGAACGCGGCGCACTTGAAGTGTACCAGCAGAGAAGTTTATGTCCTGCCACTTCAACGCCATGAGCTCGCCCTTGCGCATACCGCTTGCCAGGCTTAAAACAAACAGCGCCTCTAAACGGTGACCAGAGGCGGCCTTCAAAAACTGTTGTATCTGCTCCTCATTGAGTGGGTGGAATTCATAGCGTGCTTTGCGAGGAGGATCAACTGCCTCGCACACATTTCGAGGGACCAGGTTCCAGCGAACGGCTTTCTCCAGGGCCAGGTGCAGCACTTTATGCAAACCAATAACGCTCGTTGGGGAAAGCCCTTCCTCTAACTTCTTCGCATAGAACCTCTGGAGATGTTGAGGCGCGAGCTTTTGGAGTTGAAGATGGCCAATGCCAGGAACGAGGTGCAGCCGAAGCATCGACTCGTACTTTTCGTAGGTGCGCGGTCGTACTTTGTATTTATGCACATCTTCCAGCCATTGGGTCAAGAATGGCCCCACCTTTTGCTGCGGTGCCACTACAAGCATTCCCTCCTGCTGTTGATGAAGCGCCGTCTTTAACTGCGCTTGAACCTCCTTTCGCGTTTTGCCGTAGAACGTCTTCCTTTTCCTATCTTCTAATGAGATGTCTGCTGCCCATCTACCATCTTTACGCTGGTAGATGGAACCTTCGCCATGTCCGCGTCGTGCCATAAAAACTCTTCCTTTCTAGAGAATTCTGCAAACTTCTGTGATCATCGTTTTGACGTTCACAGTTTTTCTGCATACCATGACTGAAAGTCTTTCTATCGATACATCTGCGACCAACAATCTATCGCAGTGTGTATATCGTACCATAGATGCGCCGTTTTGTGAGCAAATGTTCTACTCAACATACGCCTGATTTCCTATTTCCTCGGTTGTCGAGAGCACTTCCTCCTCTTTCAGACAAGGAACCTGGCTCTGATCCCAGAGCCTTTGTTGCTGTCTCAGCAAGCGGCACATGTGGGGCTTTTTGGGAAAGCTGCTGATTGGGAGCCACTGGCTGAAATCATCGAACATAGGTTTAGCATTCCAGAACTTCCCTGCAAGATGTAGCGTCACAGGTGAGACATGTGCTACATACTCTTCATTCGCTCGTTGACGTACCACATCGACAAATGCCAACTCTTTGTTCGCCATCCATGCTGGTGGATCAGGGATGATATCTTTCAGTATGGCCAGGCAAAATGCTTCCACTCCACAGTCAGGAGCTTCCTGTAATATGATCATCTGCTCGAAAGCATCATCAGTGATCGTTGCAGCACGCCATTTTGAAGCTATGTGGAGATGAACTGCGACAATGCGCACACACCATGGGTCGATAAGTACGTTCACATCTTCCGTATCGATTGGTTCCACAAACTCGACAAAGGAGAGGCCAAAATCTCCATCTGTCTCTAGTGGAAAGAAGCGGCACTCAGCGAGTGCATAGGTCCATTTCATGTCGTATTTGATCCTTTCTTCATCTCTGTGGTTACAAAGCCTCTCTCAGGTCATGGACGTAGATGAATTGCCGCCGCTCACGATTCGGCTCTCCAAAGACTGGCTCCTCTGACTGGAATTGAGCCAGGGCCCTGACAAAGGTGGATTTGATGTCAGAATGCACGTAATACTGTGCGTAATGAGTATGCTGGAGCAAGTCAAGAAAAATGGCGCGCCATGTGGCATATGCCTTCTCAGAGAGTTCCGTCTCAATGCCTGCTACAATTTGCGTGATGTCTGGCTCTTCCCCTACCTGGTATCGTAACAGGGCATCAGGGCGATGGGAGCTCCGGTACTCAAGAGGAATCCACAATCCCGGCTCTCGTCGCTGCTGCGCTTTGAAGCGTTCGCGGGTGGCCCGGTACAGGCGCTCACTTTCCCACTGGAACCCTGGACGTGATCTATACGTTTCCTCAACCAGTGCACGTGTTTCGTTCACCCAGAAGAGGTGATCCAGGTCCGAGTGGTACGGGTCCAAAAAGCGCACTGGCAGGTGCAGGTAGGACAACCCTTTCCGAGTGAGGTAGATCCACCCTGGTTCGTAATGACGGATCTTACAATAGTCCGCCAGATCCAGTTTTTGCCAGCGCTGGATCAGCGCATAGGTTCGACTTTCTGAAAGGGCCATCGGGTCCTGTGACTGGCTCTCCTGATGGCGTGCCAGGAGACTCTGAAGCTGATCAAATCGATAGGCTACCTGCTCTCCTATGAGACCCAAGATGATCTCATCTCGATGGGTCAATTGTGGATGTCCCTTATCAGAGCGTGCCTGTCTCCTTGAAGGGATATCGCTTGAAGATGGTAATGCATCCGTCATAGCTGTGTCCTTTCTTGATTTTGTTTCTGCATGGGTAAGAGATGTTACTTCCTATACAGGTACTGCCAGACCAATAGAATCTGATAGGACACTCGCAAGAGGAAGAAGAATTCTACATGGTAAGCAACTGGAACACCTCAAAATGCTCCGTGCGGGTATCTGTCTCGGGCCTCTTCTTACCTGCTCTCGGTGCATTGGCACGAGTCCCGGCTCCTCAGCGTATCCCCCGATAGAGCATTCTTGTGCTATCACCGGGGAATACCTCCTTCTGAGGAGCGTTAAGCGATCTTTCATAATGTCGGTTGCTCCCATTCCGGCTCCTGATGGTGCTCAACTGGCTCTGACAATTGCCGTTCCTGGATCTGTTCTGGTAAGGGTTCCTCTGGTAGAGCATCTTCCTGGGGAGGTCCTTCCTGGTGATGGGTACGGAGCCACTCGACACAGGTGGAGCGATGGACATGAGCCCGTTCGGCCAGCGCGCGCCCTGAAGGTTTTTTCCCTTCTGCCAGCAGCGATTGATATGCCAATTCCAATCGCTCCTGTAGTGGCGCTGCATCTGGTGCCGATTGCTCAAGCGTTCTGTCCAGTGGCTCTCGTGCCATTTCCAGATCCATCACCTGTTCCGTCGCAGGAGCTCCTGCGACCAATTCTGGCGCTTGAAGCACCTGGAAGCGGGGCTCCGAGCCACTCTGGAGGTCATGCCCTACAGGTGCATGTGGCCCCGTTGCCACTGGCGCTTTCCTGGATGGCTCCATCGCGAAGTCCAGCTCCGGTACCAGTTGAGCAGGTGGAACTGCTGACAGCCCTGACTCTCCCAGGATGGCCCCAGTACCGCTCGGTTCCGATGCCTGCTCCGATTGATGGATCTGGCGTTGCTGATCCATCAGCGGCTGAGGTGGCTCTGGCACATCCTTTGGTACCACCCGAGCAAACACGAGCTTCTTTGCCAGAATGCAGGCATTGAGAATCTGAGCCATCTCTTTGTTACTGAATTGTGAACAGAGCGATTGGATCGCAGTCTGTACCCGCGCCTCTTGAGAAGGTCCACCAGCAGGAGCCACAGAGGGCAATGATCTTGCTTCTGTTTTCGGCAACAGTGTCGCGAGCGGCAGGTCGCGTAACCGGCTCATCAGAATAAAGCCAATCACGGCGATGGCCCGCAGTCGGCTGAGTATCGCAATATTGATCCCTATCTGCACCATGGCGTCGCCTGTCGAGAGGTGTAAGGCGTGGCTCACAATGTCGATGGTGGTAATGGCTCCCGCGACCAGGGCCAGCAGCAGCGTCAACACACCGTAAAGCACCCCTCTGATCCACTCTTCTTGCTTGATGCACTGCCATGCGTAGGAGAGACTGACACCCAGGCTGCTGTCAATCGCGAGGGCCTGCGCCCAGGCCCATGCGATCGACACGTCAGGATGGGTCGCTAGAATGCTGCCATCCGTCAGGAAATTGGCCGTACTGACCACCAGGCCCGCCGCCAGCAGGACCTCCGATGTTTTGGCGACGAAGGTGAACAGGAAGCGCAAGGCCACTTCATACCAGTCCAGGGAGAGGAAGGTTTCCAGTCGTGAGTTCTGGCGCTTCATCATTGTGTCCTCCTTCTTCCCTCTTCCACGGGTTCCAAAGGCGTCTCATCCACCTCGTTGTCTTCATCGTGTTGATCATTGAGACGCCACCACCCGGTGGTGTGATCGAAGCGGAGTGGAATCTCTCGCTCATGCTCAATATCACGTCCGGTGATGAACAACGAGGCCTGACCTTCGCCGCGTTCCCGTTTGAGAATCAGGATGGCGTCGACCGCTCCAATCACCGCCGTGGAGCCCATCATCTCGTCGAGCACATCCTGGGCCTGGGTCTTGCGCAGATGGTGGATCGCCAGGATAGACAGATGAGAGGTGTCCGCAAGGTGCTTAAGCAGACCCAGGGACGCATAGTCTTCTTCATACTGCGAGCGCCCTTTCGTCCGGGGAGCCATTTTCGCCCAGGTGTCGATCACGATACACCGAAGCCGTGGGTGAGCCTGGATATAGGCTTCGAGTTGGGTCAGTCCTCCTTCGTCGAGTCTGGGCCACTGCGTCGCAAATGCGAGACCAGAGGGAACCGTGGGCATGGCTCCGAGCAATTGTCTGCTCCTGGCTTGCAAACGGCGCTCGGTATCTTCCAGGCCCAGGAAGAGCACCTCTCCATTGGCCGCTTGATAGGTATCGAAGAGAGATCCACCTGCGGCAATCGTGAGCGCCAGTGCCAGGGCCAGCCAGCTCTTTCCCTGCTTGGGCTTACCTCCCAGCAAGAGTAAGCCCTCTGGAAGCAGATCGGGAATGGTCCAATGCGCCTTTGCGTAGGGTTCCGCCAGCAATCCTTCCAGGGTCACGAGCGCCGGGAACACTGGCGAAGCAGCCGGTTCTGGTACAAGTGGAACTGGTTCAAAATGGTAAATCGGCTGAGCCTGATCCAGTGCCTGCTGAAATGCGGCCCGAAACCCCTTCCAGTCTCGCTGGTGCAGTTCGTTGGGATCTTTGGCATCAGGCAACGAGACCACCGATGCCGTTCCCTGCCAGCCCCAGGTCGTTAACAAACTGGCGATATCCTCGACGAATCTGGTCCCAGCAGCATCTGGCTCTCGCACCACATAGAGTCGCTCGATGCCTGCCAGGTGCTCCACCTGGAGCTTGTTGGCCATCTCCGCGCCAGGCAGACCAAGAGCTGGAAAGTGCTGGTACCACAGCGTCCAACAATCGCTTTCTCCTTCAACCAGAACCAGGAAGCCTGCCTGACGCGCTTCTTGCAGGCGTTCCAGTCCATACGGGGTGATGTCTCCTGGTCCCTTGTTCCACCAGGAGCCTTCTTTCGCTATGGAGGCAGTTCTGATCCGGTACCGAGGAGCAGGCGCTCCATCGAGCGTATAGTAAGGAATACGCAGCCCACGCGATTCTTCGATGATCCCCAGGTTACACAGAAACTTCCAGGGGAGCTTCTTGGCCTGAGCAAGATCCAACAGGGAGAGGATATGCCTGGTCGTTTCCTTCTGGCGTGGGGACGCCGCCGCATCAACGGGAAACAGGTCTGATGCCTGCAAACCCAACGCCTGGACGATCGACGCAAAGGGGCAGCCTGCAAAACAATGTAAGACGACCTGCCCATCTTTTCCCAACCCGATGCTCAGGCTCGGGGTGCGGTCATCATGCGATGGGCAACGAGCTGTCCACCCTTTGAGCGACTTGCGGACGCCGGACAGGCGTCCTAAGACGCGCTCGAGTTGCGGAGGAAACACGTCCTCGATGTCATCAGTCACCATGTGTCACCTTTCTTTCTTCGCTGGTCGCGAATAATTGAGATGTACATCTGTACGTCAGGACGTATACTCTTACGTCTCTCTGTGTACAGATGTACAGAGAAGAATACGCTCTCATGCTCTCCTGTGAGGAGATGCGAGCTTCAGTCCGACGCGCTACGGGTCCGTATCGTTCTTCTAGAAAATCCCTCTGTTGAAGGACGGCTGATTACTGCTCGTGTGCTCGTATCCACTCCTCTAGTGTCCGGCATGAGATGCGGACAGAACGTCCGATATGCACGGCAGGCAAGCGATCGCCTGCAGATGCGTTGATCAGCCTGTAGACCTGCGCTCGACAGATCCCCAGTCGTTGCGCGACCTGGGGAATCGAGAGCAGGGCCTCTCCACTCGATGGATCAGGTGATGGAGTCATGGCTTTCATCCTTTCTGCTCAGAAAATGGGTCCCGAGGCTTCATCGGTGGAACATGGCGAGGCTCCTGTAAAGAGAGCGTGCCATCAGCCATTTTCTGCAGCGTATGCAAGAGATGCTGTGCTCGTTGATCGGCGGGGGCCAATGAGCTGTCGTAGAATGGTGCCACGTCTTCTCGCGCCATCAGGTCGCACAACTGGGCATCTGCCAATGATAGACGGGGTCCACCGATCTCATAAGAGATGGGCTCCTTGACTCCCACATACAGCAGGAGCAGATCCAGCAGGGAATGCCCAACCAGCATGGGAACAGCAAGCCCATGTGTGCGGGCAGTGACATCGAACTGGATCTGAGCCAGCAGGAGATCGAAGGCAACGATGTAGCGTCCATCAATGCTGCTCTGGAGCTCGGACCACGCGACCTCTAATGAGGTCGGTGGAGTCGTGGTATTGGTTGCCTTTCCTATCGTATTCAGTTCTAGAATGTGCACATTTCCGTGCCAGCAGGGAGCAAAATGATACTCAAAGCGCGGAACTTCCGTTAGCTCCATCAAGACGATGCCTGTCAATTCCGGTCGGCCAGTCTCTTCGTTGACGATATCATCGGTCACCAGGACTAGTGGTTTCTGTGCAAGCACGTTCTGTGCGAGCCTGACGACTTCGATCCGTGGGACCTGTGGGAGAAACTTCAAGCGCAGAAAGAGACTTTGAAGCTTTTTCTTGACCTTACGAGAGAAAGCGTCTCCTGCCTGTATAGCAAGTGCGGCTAATGCGTCAAGCTGACTGGCGATGTCATCGACTTCCGCACTATGTTGTTCGATGGCATCGATGCCGAGAATGGTATGGCCTTGCTCCAACTGCTCAATCCGTTTGATCAGTGGGAGGAGTCGCTCTTCAAGTTTGTGTATGAGTTGGTTGTTCATGGGTAAGTGTTCTCCTTGTGAACATTTGGTATGACAAAAGACATAGGTGTTTTTCTAGATTGACTTTATTCTCCTTGGGAGAGGTGTGTTTTAGCCTCCTTTCGCGCTATTTGAAGGGAACACAGGTAATGTTTATACTCCGCTGTGATGAAAGGGGAGAAAACGCCTCTCCCTTGCCATAAATGAGAGTGATCTTTGTATTGTCTGGTTCCACTTCTTCTACTGCGTTAATATGTTGTAGCAGGAAGAGTAGAGTTCCCTCTGCTTCTAGAGCAAGTATAAATGAGGGGGGATTAAGAAGGAACGGCGTCTGGTAGATGTTCACCCGGCGTCTAGTAGACGCGGCGAAAAACACTCTTACCTTTGCTTGCCTGAAGATGAAAATTTGGATACAATCACAATGGAACACGTTGATATACTTGGAGTGAGATGCTAAAAAGGGGTAAGAGTAAACAGAAACGATGGCAGAAGACGAGACAACAACACCATTACAAGCAGAGCGAGAACAGCGCCAGTGGACGCAAGCAGAGGTGGCAGAAGCGATAGACGTTTCGACGGATACCTACAGTCGCTGGGAACGTGGGAAACAGATACCTGGAGCAGTCCATCGGCGGAATTTAAGTAAGCACTTTGGGGTCAAAGTGGATAGCTCGTGGTTTCGTAAAAAACATGATGAAACGACAGTTCCTGTGATGCCGTGGAATATTCCTTTCCTCCCTAATCCCTACTTTACGGCAGACGAACGTCTTCTTTCAGGCATCAGAGAGCGGCTGATGACCGTGCAAGAGAGTATTCATATTCTTTGTCTCTGTGGTTTAGGTGGCATTGGCAAAACACAAATCGCTCTTGAGTATGCTCACGCTTATCGCGCCACCTATCGCGCCGTGTTCTGGGTCAATGCCGAGACACAGGCGCAATTCGTCTCGGATCTGGTGAAGATTGCCTTTCTGCTGCGCGTTCCTGAAGCGAAAAAGCAGCAGCCGAATCAACGATATCTGGTGAATGAGGTCAAGCAATGGCTGCGAGAGCATTCAGACTGGTTACTCATTCTCGATAACATAGAGAGCGAAGTTAAGATAGAAAACGTGTTGATTGCTGTTGGGCAGCAAGGCCATATTCTTCTCACGACACGGGAGCAAGCTGTCGCTGATCTTACATCAAAATTTTTAGAAGTAGATGTCATGGCGCCGGAAATGGGAGCGTTGTTTTTGCTTCGTCGTGCTCGTCTACTTGAGTTAACTGATCCCCTCGAGAGAGGATCTGCAGGCGATCAGGGGTATGCACTGACTCTTTCTCGGCTTCTTGGAGGCCTTCCCCTGGCCCTTGAACAAGCCGGAGCCTATATTCACGAAACACGATGTGGCCTGGCTGGGTACATCCAGGAATACCAAACTTCTCGTTCCGAATTGCTGAACTGGCGTAGTGAACATAAGAATCTCTCTCTCGACTATGGAGAAACAGTCGCCACGACGTGGCTGATCTCATTCAAACGAGTTGAGCAGCAATCTCCTGCGGCATCAGAACTGCTCCAACTCTGTGCGTTTCTCTATCCCGATGCTATCCCCGAGGACATAACGCTAAAAGGTGGCCGTGCTGCCGGTGGTGAGCTGTACAACCTGTCTGAAAATGCGCTCGCATTTAATAGTGCGTGTGAAGTGTTGCTCAACTATTCGCTCATTCGGCGGAATGTCACTGGGAACATGCTTGCAATTCATCGCCTGGTGCAGGCAGCGCTTCAGGATCGCCTGGATGAGGATCAACAGAGAAAATGGGCAGAGAGAACGGTGCTTGCAATAGAACGAGTATTATCATCTGCTATCGGTGACGAGATTGAGCAATATCTTCCTCATGCTCGTCGATGTGCAAACCATATCAAACACTGGGATTTGAAAGGTGAGGAAGTGGCACATCTTCTCGAACAGGTGGCTGATGCCGTTTACGCTCGAGGATGGTATACGCAGGCAACTCCGTTATATCTACAAACCCTCGGCGCATTGCAAGAACTGCTAGGGGCAGATCATCCACACGTCATGCATAGCTTGCTGAATGTTGCACGCGTTCATATGGATCGTGGACTCTATGATTTCGCAGTACTGCTCTACCATCAAGCGCACAAAAAGTATGAAAGCGCCTTTGGGCCAGATCATCCAGTAACGATGCGTTGTTTAAGTTATCTAGCTCAGGCACTTTTGAAAGCTGGAAATGCCCAACAAGCAGTTGATATAGGGGCAGTCATATTGAAATGGCACCGGGAGCTACAAGAGCCAGAGTCGTCGGCGTTGGCGCTGACCCACCAGGTCAGCGCGATAGTTTCTGCTCTTGCCGGGAGAATCGATCTGGCGGAAGCCTATTATTTGAGTGCCATTCAAATCTATGAACGAGTACTGGGACTAGAGCATCCAGAGGTAGTAAGAAGCCTGATTGACCTGGGCATCTTCTACCTCCTCAATGATTACAATCTTCCAGCGGAGGAATACTTTCAACGAGCATTGGAGATACAACAGCGTATGTCAGCGATGGATCATCCAGAAACGGCGAGACTTTTAAGTGGGCTTGCGGAGAGCGCCTATCGCCAGAGAGCTTACTCGCGAGCAGAAGAGCTAGGCAAACAGGCGCTCGGCATTCGGCGACAAAAACTGGGATTCTATCACCCCACGATGGTAGAGAAGCTCCATGGCATCGCAGTGACCTTAGCCACTCAGAGAAAGGATGAAGAAGCAGAGCAGACGTTTCGTGAAGCCCAAACTATTGCGAAAGATGCTGGCGGAGAAGAATCGCCACAGTATCTCCAGGTCCTGCAGTCCTACACAGATTTTTTACAATCACGGGGACGATCCAGGGAAGCAGAGCCATATAAGCAACAGCTTGATAAGCTGTTGAAGCGTCTTGAGAGAGGTGAACGGCTCTTGTCATTTGAGCTGTCAGATGATGATGAAGAGGGCCCGTCAACGCGAGCCCGTATCTGGACATTGAGCTCAAATTAGTTCTAATAATACTAGAGATCGTTTCCAATAGCAAGTTTTCATTGACAAGTTAGCACAATTACTGTTTTCTTTGGCATCCTCAGTCGCACTTAATGGCAAACTAAAAATATAACTAGACAATATGTTATGCCTTAAATATACAAATTTCCCTCCCGCATCTTAATCAATAAATTATCAGTAAAAACTAGCAAGTTCTATCTATGGCGTTAGACTGTCCTTGAAGATGGATGGCTGTGTCAGAACAAATATGATGATAAAAAGGATCTTAAGAGGAAGCAAGCTCCATGGGTAGAGCCACATTAGATGGTGGAAGGAGGCTTGAAGAAAAACGCATCCATAGTAATCTGTGGATATGCAAACAAACACAGAACAAATGAATGCCTCGGAGACATTTTGCCCGAACGCAGCATGTA
>DAOTTD010000183.1:0-3489 GCA_034438015.1 Ktedonobacteraceae bacterium
CCCAGCGATATAGCGCTCCTGGGCTGCCAGCCGGGTGATATTGTGATGGTCACCGGATCACGCACAACAGCGGCAAAGGTTGTGCCAGCCGCAGCAGCCGATCGTGGACGGCAGATAATCCAGATGGATAGCCAGGTACGGCAGAATAGCGCGTCGGGCCTGGGAGAGCGCATCACGATCCATAAGGCTAAAGTGCGCACCGCTGAGAAGGTTACGCTCCTACCGCTGAGCGGGGGAGCGCCGATTCAAGAGACTGATCTGCAATATATTGCTCGTTACCTGGTCGGATTGCCAGTAGTAATCGGCGATCTATTGCGCGTCGGAACACCCGGTACGGCACCACGAGAGTTTCTTATTATCGGCACCACGCCCGCAACGCCTAGCTATAGCATTCATAAGCATGTTACGGGTGAATTGCCTATCGAGCAGCCGTTGGAGCCAGCGACAGATGTCGAGGCGGTGCTGGTGCAGCCAGGGACGCTGGTGCGTGCGCAGGCACGTGGAGCGGCCAGTGGAACGCCGGGACGTGTGGGCTATGAAGATATTGGTGGGCTGGGCAAAGAATTGCAGCGCATCCGTGAGATGATCGAGCTACCATTGAAATACCCCGCGGTATTTGACCGTCTGGGTGTTGAGCCGCCCAAAGGAGTTTTGTTGTATGGACCTCCCGGTACCGGTAAAACACTGATCGCGCGTGTGGTAGCCGCAGAGACCAATGCTGCGTTTTTCGTCATCAACGGTCCAGAAATCATTAATAAGTTTTACGGCGAAAGCGAATCACGGCTGCGAGGAGTCTTTCAAGAGGCACAGCGACGCGCTCCCAGCATCATCTTTATCGATGAGCTGGACGCACTGGCACCCAAACGTGCTGAGACCGGCGGCGAAGTTGAACGACGCATCGTGGGACAGTTGCTCGCACTGATGGACGGACTGGCATCGCGCGGGCAGATCGTCCTGATTGGAGCCACGAACCAGCCAAACGCGCTCGATTCAGCGATCCGACGGCCCGGACGTTTTGACCGTGAGATCTCGCTACGCGTCCCGGACGTGCGTGGACGCATGGAGATTCTACGTATCCATAGCCGGGATGCAGCGCTGTCCAACGATATCGACTTCGCACGACTGGCACAATTGACACCTGGCTTTGTAGGAGCAGACCTGGAAGCACTATGCCGGGAAGCTGCTATGATCGCACTACGGCGCGTCCTGCCGCATATCGACTACCAGCGCGGCTACATACCCTACGAGACATTGGTAAACCTCAATATTACTATGGCAGACTTCCAGGCTGCGCTCAGAGAGATCGAACCATCGACGACACGCGAGGTATATGTCGAAGTCAGCGAGACATCGTGGGATGACATAGGTGGGTTAGAATCGGTCAAAGAAACGCTCACGGAGGGTGTGGAATGGCCGTTGCGCTATCCAGAGATCTATGCCAACGCAAAGGTAGAAGCGCCACGCGGTGTCCTGTTAGCAGGACCTCCGGGATCAGGTAAGACACTGATCGCCAGAGCACTGGCAAATCAGTGTGAAGCCAGTTTTATCTCTATTAAGGGACCTGAGCTACTTTCCAAGTGGGTAGGCGAATCGGAAAAAGGCGTGCGAGAGATCTTCAGGCGTGCCAAACAGGCTGCGCCCTGCATTATCTTCTTCGACGAATTAGATTCACTGGCCCCGCGGCGAGGTGGTGGGAACGATGGCAATGTTGGTGACAGAGTCATCGCCCAGTTACTGACCGAGATGGACGGCATTGAGGGGCGCGAGGGCGTCATTGTCCTGGCAGCGACTAATCGTCCTGAGCTGATTGATCCAGCGTTACTGCGTCCTGGCCGTTTCGATCTGATTGTTGAATTACAGCAGCCAGACGAAGAAGGACGGCGCGCCATTTTTGAAGTACACCTGCGTGGAAGACCGACCGCACCGGAGGTCACCGCTGAGGAACTGGCAAGGCTCACACCGGGACGTAGTGGCGCTGATATCGAAGCGATCAGCAGGCGCGCGGCACTGCTTGCACTGCGCGAGTGGATCTCACCTAAGATCGCCGTAGGACGAGTGCAGGTAACAGAGGCAAGCGACGAAACGGAGCCACAGCCCACGACGGAAAGACCAAAGGGAACAACAACGCCACTGACCGAGCAGGACAATGCACCGCAGATACCTTCGGCTCGCTTCGTGATTCGGGCAGAACACTTTGCGCACGCCATCGATGAGCAACGCGAGCGCTACTCAGTGCAGGAAGCGGCTGAGGAGGAGAGAGAACGAAAAGCGCGCGGACAGCAGCGTCTGATCGACATGGCCACCGACTACGACCAGCAGCAGAAAGAGAAATCTCCGCTGAGAGGCTTCCGCCTGTGGCTGGCGCGTCTTTTCGGACTCGTACCATAAAAAAATATAGTTGCGATCTCAGAGTAACAAGGGCACGTAATTATAAATAGGGACGTGCCCTTATTATGTTTCGAAGAAACTCTTTCAGATAAGGGTATTCGGATGATTCGCTGTAATAGTTTACATAAAAAATGGGTTATTGTAAGTAGGATAAAAATGCCATAGTAAGCTCAACGAATGAAAAATAGCGCAAGAGTTAGTATAATACTACTGCGTAAGAGGAGAGTTGGGGTAACCGTACAACATTGATAATAACGCAGTGATAACAATGTGAGTACTATCCACTTACAAAATATAGGCAGCTATGCTATAATATACAGCGGAGAGCATATCAAGAGCTGAAGGGAGAATACAATGTCACCCACACATGACAACTCCTCTTCCGTCTCCCGTGAGCAAGTTACAGAGGCGTACCTGAAGGCCATACGGTTGATTGATGAGCGAGTAGCGCCCCTCCTGGGCAAAGCGACGACGCGCGTCCTCGTACAGGGCGCTGCCAGGCGAGTCATGAACGAGTATCCTTTTCTTCACTTTCTTGTCACACGTCCTTATACCGATGTCGTTCCATCCGTCATCCAGGAACAACTCTCAGGCACCACCTCAACAGAACTGGCAGCAGGATTACATGCGTTGTTGGATGAGTGCTTCGCGGGTTTGCGAGAGCTGACGGGTGATCTGATCGCGCCCCCACTGCATGATGAAGTCACTCACCAGTTGAGACAGATACAATAAAGGATGATCATGGAGAGCAGCGTGCGGTCAGAGTCACAAGTTGGGGATGTTGAGAATAGCACGTACCGCTCTTCCACAGGGCACAATGGGGAGCGTTTAACAGCTATTCGTCAGGAGCTGGAGTATCTTAATACCATTGGGAAACGCTTTGTTGCCGCGATCGATCGCTTTCAAGTGCATCGGGCATTGCTGGCAGCATTACGGGATCTGTATAGTTTTTCAGCATGCTGTATCCTCCTCAAAGGAGATCCCTTTGAGCTATTCATTATCCCCAGCTATCCACTTAGCGCCGAGTTTCTAGAAGCCATGATTCAGCGTATTGTCAGTGCTGCTACTGCGATCGATTTTCCCGGCATAGAACCCGAACAA
>DAOTTD010000184.1:0-24416 GCA_034438015.1 Ktedonobacteraceae bacterium
CTCAAACCAATGGGGTGCCCAGTTTAGCTCACCTCATCGAAGAACGTGCCACCATGCAACCGCTCTCAGCCTCTTGGTCTCTCGTGACGTGAGCTGAATGCGTCTCTTCCTTTTCACCATTATTTCCTCTCTCTTCTCACACCATTGCCTCGTCAGAGGTTCTGTTTTTCTTTCCCCGAATTATTGAGATGATACGAAATTTACAGCCAACATTACAATTGAGTCACTCTAGTAGTTCTGCGTTTGTCATCTCATCCATGCTCCTTTGACGAGCACGTTTCATGGTCTCTAACAGTCTCGTGTAATTCTTGCGGACGGTTTGCGTGTAAGGATGGTCTTGGCCCAGTGTCTGCTCATATATCGCTAGGCCACGTCTATACAGTGGTTCTGCTCGCGAGTGCTTGCCTAGGTGGTCGTAGAGAAGTGCTAGGTTATTGAGGCAGGTTGCGGTATAGGGATGCGTGGCTCCCAAATGTCTCTCATTGATGGAGAGGGCACGCTCATACAATGGTTCCGCCTGGGAGTATTTCTCCTGATCATTGTAGAGTTCCGCTAGATTGTTGAGGCTGCTTGCCGTATCGGGATGATCCGCTCCCAACTGCTGCTCTTGGATTGCCAGAGCACGCTTCATCAGCGTCTCTGCGTTACGGTACTTCTTCTGGTTTCCATAAAGCATGGCCAAGCGGTGGAGGCTGCTTGCCGTATCGGGATGATCCGCTCCCAACAGTTGTTCTCGGAGTGCTAGAGCACGCTCATACAACGGCTCTGCGTCACAGTACTTCCCCTGGACCTCATAAAGGTACGCCAAAGTGATTGCATCCCTCGCAGTATCGAGATGCTCTAACCCTCTCCCCCGTTGACTGATTTGGTAGGCTCGCTCCAGCAGCGGTTGGGCTTCGCTATAGCTGGCACGATCGGTCAAATACAATCCGGCCTGTCGTAAGACTCGAGCTGCTTCTGGCAGTATGATCTGTTCTTGCTGCACAAGGTCTGCACAGACCAACGCATGGGGCAAGCACCGTTCACACTGAGGCCAGGTCGTGAACTCCACATCAGGGAACGCCTCGTTGACGGCCTGTACCACTCTCTCTGCCCACTGTCGCCTTGCTTGCCCCCCCATTGCATCTTTGAGTACCGCCTGTACCAACCGATGTATCGAAAGCGTTTTCCTCTCGCCATCACGGCGTATCAGGGAATAGACTCCCAATGCGGCAATGGCCTTGTTCCATAACAACGGATTACGAGTTGCCTCCTGCAATGCAGACCCAAGATGCTCAGCCCCTTTGGTAACTATCTCTTCAGGGATGGCATCTGGATGGAGAAACGCGCAGATCCGCAGTAGATCGGCAGCAGCGGGGTTCCTTTCCTCCACATTCTTGAACGAGATTGACCATGTTGTTGCCACTGGTTCACGGTGATCCTCAACCAAGCCCCCGCGCTCTTTCAGGAGGTCGGATCTCCTAATGCGATAGAGACGCTGATAGTCTTCTAAGCAGCATCCCGTTTCTTCTATGTATGCGCCGGCCTGATCAAGCGCCAATGGTAGCCCTCCTAGCTCTTCAGTGATCGAACGAGCTGCTGCCACGTCTTCTGATGAGGCAGTATCCAGGGAAATATGTTCCGCAACCAAGCCCACGCGACGAAGCAGAAACAGGGCACCCACATCCAGACTCATCGTCTCTACCTCAACGCGGTGGGCAAGTCTTCCCATTGCTTGAGCACGTGTCGTCAACAAGAGATGACCACCAAATGTAGCGGGAATAAGCTCACACACCATTGCCAGATCATCAGCATTGTCCAGAATGAGCAACCACGAGCCATGTGTTTGTAGCCAACTCTTTACCGCCTTGATCACAAGTACCTGATCTTGCTCATGCTTTTGTGGCAGATTCAGTAACTCAGCTATCGTAATATATCCTGAGGCCAGCGACTCACGCGTATCGGAGAGCACCCAGAACACCGCCTGGTAGTCGCGAGCATGTCGGTACGCAAATTCAACGGCTATCTGGGTCTTGCCTATACCACCAAGCCCACTGATCGCTTGGGCTTGTGAAAGGGCGGCGGCTTGTCCTGCCTGTAATTGGTTCTGGATACGTGCAAGGATCTCTTCACGTCCGGTGAATACAGGATTACGGGGATACGGTATATTCCAGGCTGAAGGCAAGAAAAGAGGGGCTATGACTGCTGGTGGCAACGTTCCATCCTGCAGCACCGATCTGATCCCACGGGCCACATCTGCGAAGGCATCATCCTGGCTGGACCAGTTTATCACTGGTACTCCATTGCTGGGTAACATCTGAAGTGATCCAATGGGCGTGCTCCGCCAATCGTCCGTCGGGCGCAACAGCACTGGAATAACCGAGGTCTCCCCTGCCTTGTGTCGCTCCATCGCCAGGCTCATCTCAACGCTTATGCATGCCTCTGACGCCGCAAAGTCGCTACTCAGCAAGAGCACGATCACCGAGGCCACAGAGAGGTGCTCATGGAGTTCCTTGTTCCGGTCAGTGCCTACCCCGATCCGACCTTTGTGCCAGACCGTGATCAGTCCCTCCTGTTTGAGCAGACTCAGATGCTTCTCTAGCTTCAGGCACAAAGGCTCATCTTCTGGTGCATAGGACAGAAACACTTCTTGCGGTGCTGGTTTCGCACTCATGTTTCTCGCTTCTTCCTCTCACGATCTCTTATCGAGAATGTTAGCTCTAGTATAGCCTGCTTCATCCACTCCTTCAAGCCATGCTGTCCAACACTCTGGCCTGAGCGTCAGCTTTTTGCAGGCAGGGTGCCTGCGAGCGCAGCTTTACTTCTTTCTGAGATGTGGTAGTGGTATACCTAGGCGATTGAGCATATCTATATCAGGTGTTGCAGGTGCCCTAGAGGGGACGTAAAGTGTTGAGATAGGTGTAATAGTCTTTGCTTCTGGCAGATTGGTTAAGGGGACAGTGGTAATGATTGGGTCGCAGATGGAGTAGTGTGCTGCTTGGTAGACAACTACTTCATGAGAAGTCCCATAGTGCTCGCTTAACACTTCTGCTAATACACGTAGGTTATTTACATTCCATACATCGTTGCTAGCTTTGTACCCCATTTCGCCGATAAGTCCAATCTGTAATAAGATCAATGAGCAATATGGATCAAACTTTCGCTTATAAACTAAAAAATCGGTTGCTTCAAAAATTTGGCACCCGTGAGATCCAGGATCAATACCAAGGTCAGCGAATAAGCAATCGACAGATGATACCCCTGGCAACATCTTTGCAGTAAACCCTTCAAGGCTGGCACGCCTAATCACCTCATGGGATGGGTAAGCAAAGAAACCAGGGTGTCCATAATCCGCAACACACACATTTAAACCCTCATGTACACACGAGAGAACTCTTTCAACCATTTCATGATATGTTGTGAGACGGTCCTTACCTGGCTGATAGAAACCGTCAAGAGATTCTGCGGTCGGATTGCATTTGAGAATCCAGCTTTCCATTGCAGGATCCGCAATAAGGTACAAAACCTTTTCAGACTGCTCAATATGGGCGCGTGCCTCAGCGGTTATTTGGCTGAAGGCACAGATGCCTGTTCCTACTATAACTAATGAACCAGAAGACTCGCTTTGCTCCATATTAGATAGTATCCTCCCATAAAAACAGTTAAGAGACTATTGATCTCAGCAAGGAGAACCAAAGACTCAGGGCTGAACAATAACGCAGCTAAACTTAGATAGGCCGTATTACCTCTGTCAGGCGGCAGACAGTTGATAGCAGTCGGGAAGCTGCTTCATTCTCGATGGGCCACCAATGTAAATCCACTCTATCTCACTCTTGTTGTTGCGTCACTGCGGAAGCAAGGCAAACTCCCTGATGTTAGTCACCCCAATCTGGCGTTTCTACTTTTTGATGCGTGTCCTCATAACTGGCGTGAAACCCTGTTCGAATAACTACAAGCGGCCTTACAATTACAAGATGCGGCTTTGGAAACTGCTCTGCTACTGCAATAGTAGCAGTAATCGCATCCGGGTCTCTACTTTTGAGTGTGTCCGCCTCGCTTTGAGATAAGCCTGCAGCCTGCGCAGCAGCAACAGGATTTTTTTGGAAATTTGCCGCTTCTTGTGGATCAGTAGCCAATCTTTCAAGGTACTCCAGGAATCTGCTCTCCATCATTATTTCCTCCCAATGCTACAATCGCACTAGAGAGAGTTTGCACCGATAAATTGCCGTTCAAATACTCTCTCAGATTCTTAAAAATAGAGTCTCTCTGACTTACAGTAGTTCATGAAAGTCTTAAGCCACCCTATAAGAGTTTGCTTCCTTGTGTGCTTCGAGAAGCGAGGATCAACCTTTCTCGCAACCATTGCAACTTACCGTGCCAAATATGATGGTACCAGGAAACTGGACAGGTCGATAAGATAAAATAGCTGTATCGAAGATATCACAATCGAAGATATCACAAATAAAGCCAGAAATCAATATGTCGATTATGTAATTATGTAGTCTGACACTTAGGCAGTATGTCAAGGGTTGTGTAAAATGACAGAGCCTGGTTGCTCTTTCGATGTCGATGGCATCGTGAGCTTGTTGAATTTAAGACTGCGAATCACCGCGTAGAAAAGCAGGACGCAGCTCTCTTCGTTGCGAAAGGCCGCAGCCATCTTGTGGGAACGACGTTTCACCTCCCCAAAAAGCCGCTCAATCACATGGTTGGTGCGAATCGTCTTCCCATAGTCTTTAGGGAAGGAGTAAAAGGTCAGGCACGCCTCCAGATCTCGCTGTAAGCATTCAACTGCCGTTGGATAGATCTTCTGGTATTTCTCGATGAATGCTGCCACCGCTTGGTCAGCTTCCTGCCGACTTTTTTGGTAGAATAAGCTTACGCGTTCCGGCTCGATTTGTTCCCGCTGTTTGTGAGGAACATAGCTCAGCACATTTTCCATTTTATGCCTCACGCAGCGTTGCCTCTGCGAGGTAGCGAATTTCGTCCTGATGGCGTTCAACATCGCTTGGCCTCCATCGCTGATCCACAGATCAATGGCTTTGACTCCTCGTGCTTTGAGATCGTCAAAGAGGTCTTCCCATGCCTGTTGATTCTCTGGGTCACCCACGCGAAAGGCGAGGACCTCTCGCTCCCCAGTGGTGGCAATGCCCACCACCGCTAACATCGGCATTTTACAGCCCTCGCCGTTGGAGATCACGGTGAAGTAGGTGCCATCAGCAAACGCATAGGCAGAATGCTCTGCCAGATGACGCTGTTTCCACTGCTCCTATTCGGTCTCCAACGTATGAAAGACCCGCGAAACGGTTGATGCGCTCGGTTGAGAGCCGGTCAGCGTCTCGATCACCTCGCCCACCTTTGCTGTGCTGACGCCTTTCACGAACATCTCGCCAATGGCGCTATCCAACTCGTCTTGACGACGATGGGAGCGCTCAAATACCTGCGTCTGGTGCCCACCACGGGGACGCGGAACTGGCAAATCGGCAAGGTGGCCGACCGTGGTTTCCAAATCGCGCGTGTAATGCCCATTGCGTTGATCCCGACGCTGCTCGTTTCTTTCATAAGGTTTAGCTCCGATGAAGGCCGTCACTTCTTCCTCCAACACACTGATGAGCGCTATGCGTACTGCTTGCCTCAGTCGCTCTTTCACCGTCTGGGCGTATGGCTTCTTGACTTCCCAGCACATCTTCGATATGGTTGTCTGTATGAGTCATGGCTATCCTCCTGGTGACGTTGAACTGTTGACCAGTTCAGGAACCAGACTCCTTCATTTACACACAAGTTAGTATACTGCCAACTTGTTAAGGATGAATAACTATGACGAAACAGGAACGATACAAGGAACTACGACAGCAAGGACGCCTTCTCATTGACTGTGCGCCCTCAAACGAATTGGACTTGCCGCGCAAACTCATCGCTTCCATCGACAAGCAGGCGAATATCTGGCTGTACTGCTCCCGCTGCCATCGAGAGCATCGCTTGTCCTGGAAGAAGATACGAGCAATACGGGAACAATGGGAGCGGGAGCATGGACAGGAAAGTGAAAGTGAGGATGTAGCGGCACTCAGGGAGATCGTGAGAGAGTTGAGCGGGTTAGTAGTGAGTGATAAGATGAGTGAGCTAGTAGCGTTGCAGGTGAGAGCGAGGAAATTGCTGAATATGGAGAGAGGTGTAAAAGATATCAATGAAAACAGAGAATGAGCTTATCGGCCTTCTTCAGGAAACAACAAAACGATTATCGGGAAATAGTAAGTCTCATGTTATAGCAAGAAAAACTGTGTTTGTTTCGTAATAGATATTGGCTTGATAGTATATATGTGAAAGCTATATAATTTAAGATGTATTTTCAAAGCATTAGAGGGAACTATGCCTGAGCCGTTAGATGTCTTCTTCTCTTACGCGCATGTTGATAAAGACTGGCAAAAAAAGATTGAAGCTTCTCTCAGTACACTCAAAAGGCAAGGATTTATTAATATCTGGACTGATCGCAGTATCCTGGCAGGAGATGAGTGGGAGGCAGAAATTCTAGGGCACTTAGATGCATCTCCTATTATCCTGCTTCTAATTAGTCGTAGCTTTATTGATTCTGATTACTGCTGGAACGTTGAGCTTACCAAAGCAATGAAATTACATGACATAGGTAAAGCTCGTGTTATCCCCATTATTATCCGCCCTACTGATTGGAAGGAAACGCCTCTCTTCAGACTTCAGGCATTGCCAAAGGATGGCAAACCTATTACTACATGGTCGAATACGGACAAAGCGCTTCAGGATGTGGCAAATGGTATTCGCATGGTGGTCGAAAAAATTAGAGAAACACCTCCACAGGTTACAAAGGAACTGAAACAAACCAATGCCCAAATACCCTACACGCCCGATTATACTTGGGATGCTCAATCAAGGGATATAATTATAGACTGGTTGGCAGTTGAGTACCCTTCTCTTAAGTTAGTGCAAAACTCAGGGACTCCATTGCCTGTATTTACAGGACCAAAGGGAAGAAAAATATGTGTTGAGATATACCGTTGGGATACTCGCTTCCGCCTCCCATCCTTTGACTCTCTTATTGCCATACTTAAAACAATGCATAACGGACGTAGAGGGGTCCTCGTCGATAGCCATGTAGCAGTTCTCATATTTCCTAATGATGTTAGCGCTAAACAAGCAGCATGGGAAATCAATAAGAATTTGGTTATACCTATGGATACTACTATTATTGTTGGATATTTATCTGTAACGTTTATTATGGTTTCTACTATTGGTCGTGGGTTCTTGCCATAAGAACATAATAGAGTAGTGTACTGCAATTACCTTACTATTAAATGGTGGATTAAAAGTTACTTACATATAAGCCTGCTAGCTGGAGATATTAATTAATATAGAAGACACAGGTGAGTAGTCTTTTTCAGTGAACAATGGGACAACACTACCGCGAAGCGCCCGACCTGCACCGCTCCGAGCAACGTGGCTCATGCCGCAGCGGTTGAACACCATGCATGCTTGCAGGTAAGGCAAGATAAAGGGAGCCGCACCATACATATTGTCTTTGTACCATTCTTGTCGTCCCGCTTGCCAAGCGGGACGACAAACTAGATTTGCTATGTAGGGATTTTGGGAATACATATGCGTTATGTAGTGACGTATTACCTATAGAAAGAGGAAAACATGCCAGACGAGCAACTTGTTCAGTTGAATGTATGGATAGCAAAGGACTTAAAAGACTACCTTGCAGACCGAGCAAAGCGGGACAATAAGCAGGGGATGAATGTCGTCGTTGCCGACTTGATCCGTCAGGAACGAGCACGAGAACAAGGGGAAGTTGTGGAACAGCAGTCCTTGCCAGTGCTGCAAGAGATGATGCGACACGAAATTCGGCAAGCGTTAGCCGATCATCGCCGAGAGGTACGCGACGATCGGGCGCTGGAACTGGACGAGCAACGGGACTATCTCCGTAAGGGATTCGATCGGATGGCCGCCTTGATCGTCCATGCTATTCGCAATGCTGGTATCGGTCGCAGACTGGCCTATGCCGTTCTTGCAAAGGCGCATGGCACTTCTTTTGCTCAAAATGTCTTCGAGGACGCCAAAGAGAAAACACAACGCGAATTGGCCCCAAAGGCACAACACGAGGAAGTGCAAGCATAGGAAAAGGAGAAAGTGATGAACAATGAGCCAGGACAAGAGTTCACAGAGATTGAAGAATTAGCAGAGATTCCCCTGTCCGAACTGGTAGAACCACAAGATTTAGTCTTGCCACAAATCGAGGCTCAGGATTTAGAACTGCCACAAGACTATCTCCAAGATTTAACAGACAGGGGAGTGATCACCGAAGGACTCCCAATCATCGACATTGATAGCAGGCTCTTAGAAGGTCCAGAGCTAGAACAATCACCTTTTAACGATCCGTCGATAGAAACCAATGAAGCGCCTAACGAGAGAGATCTCGATTTTGGGCGGTAAATTAAAAAAGGCCCACCAAGTAATTTCTTAGTGGGCCTTTTAGTTAACCAGATTATTAAGAGTAGCGATGTTACCTGATCGGTATTTTTTCTTGCATAGCTATTCTCCTCCATGCCGATGACGCCACTCATTGAGAGCTTGCTCATAACGAAGGACCATCTCTAATCCACTACTCTTCACATCAATCAAAAAATTTTTGTGGGATGTCACTGTACGAATTTGAGTAAATCCCATACCAGCCATCAGATGAGCACCCTCTTCTGAATCGCTACGCCCATAAATCTTTTCTATCACAATTCCTCTTGCTCCTAAATCAATAACAACATCAGCGATATGACGCACAAGGACACTTGCCCAGTGGCGACGTTGACGAATACTAATAGCCTCATTTTGCAATACCCCAATAGTACGAGCATACAGGTATACAGGTACTTCTGGCTTATATTCCAAGATATCATCTGCTAATGTAGGAGGCGTTATCTCTTTGCTGAGGATATCAAGAATTTTTTCCTCTGTTAGCGGTAAGATAAAACCGCATCCAACAATCTTACCCTCAGATTTAACCATGTATCCAACATCTGGATTTTTGCGTATCCAGCTAGACCATCGTTCGATATCTGGACGCGTATCAAAAATTTGCTCAATCACAGGAGCTAAATCTACCATATCTTCAGGAAGAACCCGATAAACTCTAGATGTTTTTAAAGGTATCTCTATTGGCATTTTTTTCGCTTTCTGCCTTTGCAATCTTTGCAAACGCTGTTCCCTGATTACCATAATATCTTGATAATCGTACAAAGCAGGAGATTGATCTGTGTAACTTTTGATCTTTTTCTTATTGACATAGTAGTAAAATCCGCTCTTGTCTAATCCTAAAAGTTCCATACCTTCTTGTAAAGGCACCCCTACAGGTTTCTTATCCATCCTATAAAATCCTTCCAAATTCGCTTAGTTACGCCCTTTCTCTCACTAATTTATATCACATTCTTAACAATCTTGACTTCTCACGAAGTACAAACTATACTCATATCGTAAGATCAATTTGTACTTTACAACACACAAAACTAAGCTGTCAACGAAAGTTTAGTCGAAAGGAGGCAATAAAAAAGCTGGCTCCGTGTATCAGACGGAGCCAGCCCAACGGGACCATTCCCGACCCTTTGAAAGTACGCAGTCTGGCCCCATGAGATTCTATACTCATGGTGTGCCAAAGTCAAGAAAGGCGAGCTATGAGCCAGAACATTCCGATGAACAGCACCGACGACGACGAATATTACGTCGTTCCTGTCATTGAAAGCCCATGCATTCACAACAACACAGGATTCTGCTATGACATGGCCCATGAATGCCATGAGAATGCGGAATCCATTGCCGAACTGCACCAAGATCACCAAGACGGCTTAGCCAGTGACGCAGATCGTGATCGTCTCTATCGGGGAAAAACCTTTTAGAAAGGGGAACGAGATGTCACGCTGGCAACCGAAATCGAAACCGACCGCCAGGCAACGACAAGCCACCAGACGGACCTACAACCTCGCCAATTGTCAACGAGGCAAGCACCTGTTAATCCCAACCTTTCGCCCAGGAGAACAGGTCTGTACCAGTTGTGGCGTGGTCCTCTATTGCCCTGAGTGCTTGCGCGTCCATCAGCTTCCTGTTTCTTCTGCTCACCGAGCATACCCGCTTGCTTGTTCTACCCATGTTCACGCGGAGGTGCAGGTATGAGAGAGCAGAAAGGCGTTCCCGCCACCTTTTCCGTTCCCACACGGCGCGCCCATGCCGATACGACGGGTGCAGCTCGTCATAGTGTCGGAACCTCAAGCGGTCTTCATCCCGAAGACCGCCCCTACCTCACCGACGAGCGCCGCCCGATCAACAGGCAGCCCGTCTATGCTGATGAAGAGGACGACGATCGTCTCTATGATGTGCGCCTGCCAACAAGCGCACGACGCTATGCCGCTCCGACGACGAGCGTCCCGCGTACTATGGTACGTGTCACTCGTCATCAGGGACCCCCGCCCATGCAACGGGCCTCACGCGCTTCCTGTCCTGCTTCTGAGGGACCGCAACCAGCGCCCACGCCGCACAGGAGGCGATTTCACTTCACGGTGTATCTCGGGACGCTCATGCTGATTATGCTTGCAGGATGGGTACTTGTGTCCATCCTGTTGCAGTGGTGCCAGGTGCAACAGGACACCTGGCACTACGGGTACCCGCGCACCTTCCAGATCGACGCCGATGTCAGACACGGCGGCATCAGTCACTTTATCGTCGTCAACCTGCATGGGCATATCCTCATTACTGAGTTGCAGGAGAACGCGCTCCAAAAGACAAAGGTGTATGTCGGTCCAGTCTTCTCAGGCCCAGGCACCGACCTGAAACCGGCAACCGTTCACTTTCAGGATGTCAACGGCGACGGCTATCCTGACATGATCATCGCCGTTGGCACTGCGCGCTATCTCTTGATCAACGATCATAGTGGGTTTCGTCCTTCGACGCCCGCCGATAGGCTCACGACAGGAGGAATGAACTGATGCCCACCATGATGCTGATTGTGTGTGTGAAACGGGAACTGGATTCCCTTGTCGAAGAGTTCGAAGACTGGCGGGACGACGGAATGCAGGCCAAGCTCTACGGCATTACTGAGAAGGCTCAGGATGGGTTTATCCTGCTCGAATGGAGCACACCTATTCCTGACCACTTTACGAGCAAGCTCAAACGAGATGAGGATATCCTTGATGTGCTGACCTTTGATTCGTTGTTTCACCCTGTATCCGCGTAAGGACCGCAGAAGGAAGAGAGCACGCTTTCTTCCTTCTGCTTGTTTCAAGGAGTCACCGCCATGAAGACCTACAACACCGATGATCTGTTTCCCCCTGCCCAGGATGCGCCTATATCAGACGGACAGGCAACCCGTTTTATTGATGTGCATATCTACGATGTCGGTCCAGAAGGAGACGAGCCGCCCACCGTCGAGAGCCAGCTTGCAGCAGAGCCAGCAGCTCCCCAGGAGGACACACAGGAGCCGCCGAAGCCAGTGCAACCATCACACCGCTCTTTGAGCATACGCCCATTAGTGGTCGTCGGGTTGGCGTTGTGTCTGCTTCTCGCGGGTATCGTGAGCATGGTCTCTCTTGTACCCATGCTGGCCCCGACCGCCACCGTAACAATCGTCCCGATCAGCAAGCAGATCACGACCAACAGCGTGATCACCATCGTTGCTGGACAGACACCTACCGCCGAGCAGATCGCAGGCCGAGCGTTACCCGCCGTGACGATGAGCCAGCAGCAGACCGTTCCCACCACAGGCAAGGTTCACCAGGATGCCAGAGCCGCACACGGTTTTCTGACGTTCTATAATGCCGCCACATACAGCCAGGTGATACCAGCAGGAACGATGGTGACAGGGACCGATGGAGGAGAGATCATCACCGACCAGGATGCTATCATCCCCGCCGCCAGCTATCCGACCTTTGGACAAAGCACCGTTGCCGCACACGCCGTCGTGACAGGACCAGCAGGCAATATTGCAGGAGGGGACATCTACGGCCCCTGTTGCCGCCTCAATGTGTCCGCCGTCAACGGCCCCTTTACGGGTGGGAAGCTCGCACGCGACTACCGGACTGTCACCGCGCAAGATATCCGCACGGTGGCGACCAGTCTGGACAAGGGAGTCGTGCAGAGCGTGCAGGCAGCATTACAAACACAGGTCCACACAGATGAGACGCTGATCACGCCGCTTGCTTGCCAGCAGCACATCACACCCGATCACCAGCCAGGAGAGGAAGCGAGGCAGGTCCAGATCACGGTCAGCGAGACGTGTACAGGGATGACCTATACCACACAAGCCTACCAGAGCCGTCTCACGCAGATCATGGACCAACAGGCCGGAGATGGATACTTCTCTCTCGGCGAGATACAAAGTAGTATCACTCAGGCAACAGTGCAGGACCATCATCGGACACAATTGCACGTCTCGATGGCACAGGACTACGCCTATCACATCAGTCAGGAGCAGCAGCAACGTCTAAAAATCCTGATTGCGGGCAAGGAGAAGGCCCAGGCCATCAGTCTATTACTGCATGTCCCAGGAATACAAAGTGTGTCGGTGAGCAGTGCCACCATCCCGATGGATATACAGCATATCCGTGTGATTGTTGTGTATGCAGGATAATCTCCAGAAGGAACGGCAAAGCCGATGAGAGAAAGATTTTTTTGCTTTCAAATGCTTCGGATACAAAGCCTATCACATGACAAGGTGCCTTACATCGTGGCTGAAACATTTGAAAGCAAAAAATGAGAGGGGACCGCCCAGGCAACCCCACTGAGAATGCCGCAGCGTTGCGGATGAATTTTCACAGGGTGAAATCGAGCATCAAGGGAGGGACCGAAAGTACATAATCCATATGTATCGTACGTATCACACGGCTCCAAAAGCACGACCTTGGTACATAGCGATTATGTATATAATTAGAACATCTGGTTAGACTATAGAATGCACTTATGCTATAATCGAAGTAAGGAGGTGAAGGCTTAACTATAGCGAGGAGTGCAGAACAATGAACGAGCGAAAAGGCAAAATTCTATCCATAGCTTTATTATCTGCTAATTTAGCATGGAACCTTCTTACACCAGACCAGCAGCGACAATCACTTGAGTACCTTAAAAAGGTGCGTGAAAAGGAGCAAACTAGTGAGAAAACTCAAGAAATATGTTCCAAAAGATGATTTTGATATGCCTAAGCAGATTGATAAAGAGCGTTATACTGCTGTCCTCATTCGGCAATCCGATCATGGAGCTGACCAGGATCACGCATTCTCACGCGAAAGCCAGTTAAAACTCGTTCAGTATGCAATGCGTCTTCGTGGTGATATCGCTGATGAATGGATACGTGTCTATGATGAAGGTGCTGGTGTTTCTGGTCAGAAGCGCATTGATCAAAGAAAAGAATTAAACCGCCTGTACAACGATATAAAACGGGGTATTGTAGGTTCTGACGGTATAAAACGGAACATAGGATCTCTAGTTATCATGCACGAAGATAGGCTATTCAGGGATGAGTACCATACCAATGACACCACATTCATACAACTCCTTGCAGAACAGGATGTGCTACTTTTTGTCCGCACCGATCATCGTCGCTATGATTGCACGAAGTCTAGTGACCGCAATGCGTTACTAGAGAAAATGATTGCTAGCCGGAATTACCTTGACGATCATGTGTACGGACGTATGAATGGAAACCAAGAAGCGAAAGCCTTGCAAGGGTTGTTTGATGGGCGTAACCTAGCAATGGGATATGTCGTTGAGAAGAAAGCCGCTAAGAAGGAACAAATTATATTAGCATATGAACCGTGGATACCAGTTATCCGCTGGTTATTTAGCCGTTTCAAAGAGCTAGACTCAATAGCGAAGCTGGCCTATGAGATAGAGGCAATGCCGTTCCTATTCCCAGACCCGACAGCGGAGGATTTTTTGCGGTACGTTTTCAAGATCAATATGACCAAGTTCCCTGGCGGTTTTAAACCAACTAGCTTTGCCTCACTAATTCATATACTGACTAATCCCACGTATATCGGGTGTTGGATATACAAAGATACAATTGTCCGCTGGGACAATCATCCAGCCATTGTCGATAAAGAGTTGTTTATGTGGGTGTACCAGAGAATCACCGGTCATGACTTAGACGGGAATCCCATCGAGGGACTCGAACGACGAAAGTTCCAAGCGAATAGCGCCCAGACCGTACTTAAGCAGATACTCACGACGCCACGCGGGGCGATCTATACCGCCAATCCTGAGCAGCCAACCTATATGCGGTTGACACTTGCGCAGCACAGCAAAGAAAAAGGCCGGATGCACCGTGATAAGACATTCTCAATCCCTGCCAGCCTAATAGACGACATTTTCCTAGAACGTACCAAAGAGATAGCAATTGCCGATCAGCACCTTGCTCAGCACATCAAAGTCAGTATTGATGAGCTTGAGGAGGAACACGTTGAAGCCATCGTCTCTATAGATGACCAACTCGCCAACGTGAAACTGGAAATACAAAAGACCCTAGCATTCCTCCACGACGAAATATTGAGCCTCACTACTGAAGAAAAAACAAAATACAACAAAACACTCGTAGGATTACGTAGCCAGGAGAAAGCGTTAATTGAGGCAAAAGAGAATACTTCACAGACAACTCTCAAAGAAGACTTCCAAGAATTGGCAGACGTGCTATCTGACATCCCCGGCAAACTTGACGGTTGCACAATGGAGAGGAAGCAAAAGCTGGCGAGGCTCATTACCGAGAGTGTCGTAGTCGAAGAAATTAGCGTCCATTGGTTACGGTTTACCGTCTTCTGGCGCGGTCCGCTTGCCATCCGACCAGATGTTTGCCTCATCTGGTGCCAGCGAGGCAGACGGCACGTCGAACAGTGGAGCGCCGAAGAGGACGAATACATTAAGACAAATTACGCTCAAGGTGATAAATGGACTATCCTTGAGCGTTTCCCCGATAAGACTTGGAATATGATACGAGAGCGAGCAGGGTTTTTGGGGGTGCATAGACAAGTCTCCCATGTCGTCCCAATTGGCGATAACGTAACACTATCCGACCTGCAAGTCATACCTGACAGAGATATCGCCCTACAAATCCTCAAAGATGTCTCGCAAAGAAGCAGTAAAACGGTAAAGCGTGATAGCACAAGTTTTGCTGTATGGCTTTATCCTGCTGGGCTGAGCGAATTTGCCGAGATTTTGGAACGGGGAAACAGCGAAACTGGGCGTCGGAATGGCAATAAGAGTGAATCGGCTTGCCCACGCTGCTCAAATTCCAGCGCCGTCAGTACGTGATGCGCTCCTTGTTGCGTACGGTCCTTGATCGCGTGCTGCTGGAGGCGCGCAAGGCGCAGAGGCTCGCGCCGGAGATCGATACGCACTACGATCTGCTCTTTCCCGCGATCGATGTCGATGATCACCAGACGCTGGCGAGCGCAACGCAGACGCTGGTCTCCGCGCTGGTACAGGCCAGACAACAGGGCTGGGTAAGCGATGAGACGGCAATGCGCCTGCTATTCCAGTTCGCGGGCGAAGAGGTGGACGTACACGAGGAGCAGGCGCGCATTCGCAGTACGCGACCGGAGAAGGAGGGATAGCATCATGCCTCTTGATGCACGCAAGGCGCAGCACCTGCTACAGGTCGTAGCGCGCAGTTTTGCGGGCCGCCAGCGCACCGTCGTCGTCGTGTACCTGTCGGGTGGCAGCTCTAGCTACGTGGCGCTCCCGGTCATCATGCGCTCCCAACAGGTCATCGAGCCCCAGGTGCTCGATGCAAGCGGACAGGCGCTGCCACACAACGTCGATACCATCATCGTCGCTCCCCAGGGAACGAATTTTACGGGGGCTGTTTTTGTGGCGGATACAACCACCGCGACCTCAATAGCGGTTGCCAGCGCCGTGAAATATGAGATCATCGAAGTTCTGCCTGTCGGCATCGTGCCCGGCGGGAGCCATGTACGCGTCTCCCTGCGACGGATGCGCTAGTTTTCACGCACGCGTGAAGTACGCAATTTCAGAAAGGACATTTCCATGCTTGAATTTTCCGCAGAGAAACAGAAACGCGCCATGACCGATCTTCCCATCAGCAAACAAGAGTGCCAGCAGGACGTTTTGCAGCGCATTCACGACTGGCTGGACATGCTGGAGAAGCGCATCACATCGCTCTCTACAGTGCATAAATTTGAGGCACTAAAGCCGGGCGAATGTGAGCTGGCGATAGATCGACATATCGCGCTGATGGTGCGTCTGTTCCAGGTGAGGCAACAATACGCAAAAGGCGCGCAGGAAGAGGACGCCCAGCGCTCTTTAGACTCGGTATTGCAGGATAATGGCAAAGATCTCCTATGAGTTGCACTTAGCCAACGCTACAGATCAGCCCCAGACCCTGGTGAGCGGCGTTATGGACGGCCTGTATAAAGCTACCGGCATACGCGGGCAACACCTCGTCAATGAGGCGAAACTCGTCCCATTCTTCCGAGAGCTGATCGCGGAAGTCCTGGTAATCGGCCTTTGCCTTATCAGGATCGGGCGGTTGCGCCTCGGCGAGGCAGAGCGCCAGCTGCCAGACCTCGTCGGGCGTCAGGTAGCCGATGCAGGCTTCGAACGGTTCGCCTGCCCGGTAGCCGAAGGGCATACAGCGCCGCCCGCAGGCCAGGTACTCGAAGAGCGCCATTGCCCGTACCGAGATAGTTGCCAGCCACCCGCGCAGGTGGAGCGTTGCGGGATGGCGACCAAGCGATAAGCCTGGAAATCTATCTTCCGCATCCTCTTCGTCGGGCGTCACATCATCCTCTTCATCAGTGTCGTTCAGCAGGTTCAGGGGCTGAACGGCAGGCGGCTCGATCTTCTCCGGCGCCTTCTTCTCCACCTGTTCGTTCACCTGCTGCGCCAGTTCGTTGAGGCCAGCGGATTGGAGGAGCGAGATCAATTCTTCTCCGCTCGTCTCCAGCTCATCCGTCAACTCAAGATTGGTCGTGGGGTCTACATGTTGCGACGGCTCCTGCCTGTTTTTGAGGTCTGGTGTCTGAAACCAGGGAAGGCAGAACTGCTCGACGACCGCGCCCCAGACAGCGCGCAGCGCCTCCGAATTCTGGTAGAGGTGCGGCGGATACTGGCGCATATAGTTGTCGCTGAGGATCGTGAACAGTTCCGCTGCGCACAGTTTCTGATACTCACGGCGCGCCTGTGGCCCGCGCGGCAGTTGTTTGACGAATGCCAGCGCGCGCGGCCACGTGCATAAATGTTTGACCGCTTCAGGGACGAATTGCTCACTTTTTGCACTGCGTGTCTGCTTGTACAGGCCATAGATCGCGCTCTCATCGTTGTCGATCAGCCAATTCGCAAATGCTGGCATAATACGCTCGCTATAAACCACCCAGTCGAAACCATGCACACGGACTATCATTTCGCACTCTCTCAATTCTCTAGAAGACCTCTTCTATATAACTATCGTACATCCTGCCAACTTTCTTGCCAGGTCGTATGGGTTGATGGTCCTGACAAAAATAATTTATGAACTGTTAGATATATATACTTCTTTATTGCGCAGCATTGCAAGAGAAACTACTCAGTAATGGATAAACTCGTTATTAGGGAGGTTTTTATAATGATATCAGGGGGCTTTATCGCCCAACCTTATACGAAAGAAGAAGAGGAGGTAGTGTTTGTATGTCGCAGCAGAGTCAACGATCAGATGAAGAGGTTCTTCCATTTCCTGATTTTCATGAAGATCTCTTCGCCAGCGACCCGCCGGAGCCGCATCCGCGCCGTCGGCTGATCATTATTTCATCTATACTGCTTGCGCTCCTGCTGCTAGCAGTCGTGCTGGTGGTAGTGGGGCTGCACAGGCCGCGTATTGTATATCAGACGCAGCGCGTGACCGAGGGCGATCTTGTGCTAACAGTCAACGCGAACGGGCTATTGCATACTACTATGTATACGGTAAATTTTGTGGGCAGTGGGAAACTGGCGGAAGTCGATGTCAATGTAGGACAACAGGTCAAAAAGGATCAAATTTTAGCGAAACTGGATGCAACATCACTGCAAAATGCACTTAATGCGGCGCAGGCCAATGGAAATGCCGCGCAGACAGCCTTAAATAATGCTAGAGCAAGCTATGATGCGATTTCAACTGCGACTGCTGCGAATGTTACTGCTGCGCAGAATGCTCTCTACAGCGCGAACAGCTTTTTCACTCTTGTGAAAGCGAAACCGACGCCTGATCCGCTGGCACTGAGTTCCGCCCAGGCCGATGTCGATGCTGCCACTCAGCAACTGGCGCGCTCCCTGGGTCAGCAGCAAGTGCAGGGCGCTGCCGCGCAGGGTGCGATCAATACGGCGCAGGCGGCCTTGAACACCGCCCAGGCCCAACTGGCGAGCGCGAAGTATAATTTGAACAATGCTGTGCTCAAAGCATCGCACGATGGAACAATCGCCTCCATCGATGGCACGGTTGGTAGCGTGCCAGGCCCTACGTTCATACAGATCATGGATCTCACGCAGATGCAGGTGCAGGTCAACGTTGATGCATCCTCCATCAGCTCGATCGTTGTCGGCGATGTTGCTAGGTTCTCGTTGGATGCGTATCCCCACCAGTCCTTTAATGGCATCGTAGCCACTATCTCGCCCCTGAGCCAGTCTGTTGCGAATAGCACTACTTATACCGTACTCATCAATATTGTTACCAATAGTATACCGAGTACTACCCACATCTTTCCAGGAATGACTGCGCATGCGATTATCACTACAAACGACCTGCCCGATGCGGTAATGGTGCCCGTTAGAGCCCTAGACTTTGCGCGTGCAGCCATTGATTCACATCCCGAAACGGCTCATCGAAGTCTTATCAGCCGTGCCCAGGCCACCGATGCGCTGACGAAGGCGAACGATATGTTGCAGAACCTGCAGCAGAGCACTCCCTATGAACAGCCAGCGTATGTGCTGGCGCTTGACGGGCAAGGAAAAGTCGTGGTCAGGCCGGTGGTGGTCGGGCTGACGGATGGAAGCGTGTATGAGGTGCTAGATGGTCTTTCTACGAATGATATGGTGCTTGTCGCGGCGCGTATGGGCAGCAATTAGCTCTATGATTGCAAGGGGAAATCTCGCTCAGGAGGTGACATGACGAAGCGTGATACGCGACCGCTTTCCGCGCAGGCTTTCAGTGGGTCCGAGGGAACAGCCGTGAACGTTCCAGGACTCCCTGCACCGGTCGATGAGCAGGAGGACATGTCTCTGATACAGGCGTCGAACGCGAACGGGCCAGCAATAGTTGTACGCAACCTTAGCAAGGCGTTTCAACGCAGGAGCGCCAGGATACCCGTCCTGCGCGACCTCTCGTTCCAGATACAGCGCGGCGAGTTTGTAGTGCTAACCGGTCCAGCGGAGGCTGGCAAATCCGCGCTGTTGCATGTGCTGGGTTGCATGACACAACTCTCGCACGGCGACTACTGGCTGGCGGCTAAAACGATGAGTCGTTTGAAGGCTGACGAACTGGCGGATGTACGAAACCAGTATATTGGCTTTGTTTCTGAGGAGCCTGACCTGTTGCCAGGAGTGAGTGCGCTCAATAACGTTGCGCTGCCCCTGCTATACACGGGCTTTACGCGGGCGGAGCAGGAACGGCGCGCGCGAGCCCTCTTGCAGTTTGTCGGGCTTGGCACGCGTTTGCAGCAGCGTCCCGCACAACTTTCCATATGGCAACAACAACGTGTGGCACTGGCACGCGCCCTCGTCAATAATCCTTTCCTGCTGCTGGCTGATGAGCCAACGGCCAGACTGGATACACGCAGTCGCCTGGAGGTGATGGCGTTTCTACAGGCGTTGAATCAGCGTGGCCTGACTATTGTGCTGGCGACGCGTGAGGCAGATATCGCTCACTACGCGCAACGCCAGATCATCTTGCAGGATGGGAGTGTAGCGCAAGATGCGCCGGTGATTGATCGGCGCATCGCTATCGATGAGCTGGCGAAGAGTGGCTATGGGAGACCTGGAAGTGAGGATATCAGTGAGCGCGAGACTTTAAGAATACGGATACAGGAGGAGCTGTTATGAGGAAATTCATGGTATCTCACCCGGTGCCTGTTGCCACGGGGGATCAGAATGTGGCACAGCCCATCGCAGGAAGCAGGCACCCGAAACGTCGCTTCAGCACACGTCTATATGCCTCTTTCAGGGGCGCGCTGGTGGCGCTTCGCGCGTACCGTGTGCGCTCGTTGCTCATCGCTTCCGGCCCGTTTTTCGGAACGATGGTTGCTACGGTTGCTGTCGTAGGTATTGCGAGCGTACAGGCGGTGTCTGAGGCGTCACGGTATACACGGTTGATAATTATGCTGTGCGCTGCCAGTGCGCTGGTTGCACTGCTTGTGGGCGGCTATCTGTGTATGCGGAGCATGCTGGCGGCTGTGGCTGAGCGCACGAGCGAAATGAGTATGCGTCGCGTTGTTGGCGCACGGGGGCGTGATATCTGCTTTCAGGTAATGATGGAGGTACTGATGTTGAGTAGTATTGGCACGGTGGCAGGTCTGGTACCTGGTCTGTTCATCGGCGCTGGCATGGTTGTGCCGCTCCAACTGACGCCTGTAGTGGGTCCCATCCTGATACTGATGGTATGCGGTGGATCGATAATCGTGGCCTGTTGCGGTGGGATCTATCCGGCGTTGCGTGCAGCGCGTGTAGAGCCGGGAGGGCGGGTAGGGTAAAGAAGTCAGCGCCGGAGGCCAGATATCATATGGCTCCCTGGCGCTGATCTGCCCTATTGCGAGCTTAGCTATCTTTCCCCGGTAGTGCGAAGATGCCCATCTGCGCGCGCTGCATCATCGCCTCCAGGAATGGATCAGATTGTGGCTCCTGGTGCTCAGGCAGATTGCCCGGTTGAACTGACTGTAGATCCAGGAGCGCCGGTTCGGCCTGGGCGGGGGTGGACGGTGGTTGAGGGAAACTCATTCCCCAATTCGCAGGCGAGATCTGCTCGGCTGGTAGTGGGGTATGGATTGATGCACCATCGTTCATGCCGATAATCTGAGGAAAGTCGAGCTGCAATGGCCGGAAGTCGCTGGCCGGAAGCGACGTGGGAGCGTTCAGTTGAGAGGCGTCGGGTGCGCCCAGCATGGGCGAGTATTGCGAGAAACCTTGCAGCGCAAATGGGATCATGGCGCCACTCGCTGCGGGCGCTGCAAACTCGGTCGGTTGTGAATAGTAGTTGCCGGAAAGGAGCACAGGTTGCTCTGGCCAGGGGGTTTGAGCTACCAGCGCTCCTGCCATCTGCGTTGCTTTGCGCCTCCTCCACACGACCAGGCCGACTAAACCTGTGGTCGAGAGAACGATGAAGGCACCTGCTCCCGCGAGCGATGCAGTAAGCGGCGTCATCATTCCATTGTGCGCGGTGTTGTCTGTTGTGCCCGCTGTATTGCTGATGGTGTTAGCAGATGGCACGGCGTTCTGCCCACTACCTGCCGGCGTGGTCGTTGCCCCAGGAGAGGGTGTTGGCGTCGGCTTGTCTTTATGCGGCGTTGGTGTGATCTGAGTACCGCCGGGGCCGAGCGCTAGCGCGGTCGCTCCCGCAATGGGGACGTTCCCACTACCCGGCGCGCTCGTCGGCACTGGCGTGGGCGTGGACGCCGAAGCCTTTGACGCGCTAGTTGGTTGCTTTGTGGGAGCTTTTGTCGGTACTGGCGTGGGCGTAGGAGTCTGCGTGGGTGTGGGCGTAGGAGTATCGGTGGGCGTGGTGCCATCCGTGGCTGAAGGGGTAACGTCAGGAGCGTCGCTGGCGATCGTTTGCGCCAGACCACTGGCGTGGGCAGTGGTGAGCAGCGCCACAACACCAAGCACAGAGAACAACATTAGCGCGAGACTTATCGCCATGACGCGTAAGATCCACTGCGTCATCCTTATCGATTTTTTATTCACCGTTATCAAACCTCCCAACACGATGATCTTGTTTTAAGAGAGAATAGTGGAATTATCTAAGACAAGCTTTATTTTTTCACTGTCATCCAGTGTAGAGGGGCGATACGGTAGCCGTCAAGGAACCGGCAAAAATGTACTACGATATGTCAACTAGAGTCCTGCACTACTAAACATTAACAGCACATAACCACGCTTCAATCCACCATCCAGTAGCGTAGCCCTTCCACATAACCGCCTTTTGACAGCACTACTGACAGCATCACCAGCTAATTTGAGGGATTTTCCCCCCATAACAGGGTATCTAAGCGCGACACTATTTCCGCTTGCATCGCATCGGAAACATGCGTATATTTCCACGTCTGTTCGAGATGAGCATGTCCTACTCTATGCTGGATCGCCTTTTGATTGATGCCCATTTCCATCATGAGGGTGATGGCGGTATAGCGCAGGTCGTGGATGCGGATCTCTGGAAGTCCTGCCCGTGCTAACAGGCGGTGAAACTTGCTGGTATTGGTGGTCTTCAACAGATATCCCCCTTTGTCATTCGAGAAAACCAGATCGAGGCGTTGCCATTTCTCCCCTGCTCGTTGTTGCATCTCACGTTGTCGTATGCGGTGCTCTTGCAGAACGGCAAACACAGAAGGGGAAAGCATGATCTCTCGTTCGCTCGTCGCTGTCTTTGGTTCTCCTTCACTAATCCCTTTTCTTAAGTGACTCACGGTTCGATGAATAGAGACCGTCCCTTTCTCGAAGTTGATATCCTCCCAACGGAGCGCCGTGATCTCCCCATGACGCATCCCTGTATCAAGCAAGAGCACAATCATGGCCTCTAATTCGTGCCCTTTGGCTGCGGCCAGGAGTTGTCGCGCTTGTGGTACTGTAAGCGACTGAGACTCTCCTTCTGCACCGTGCTTTGGCAGTGTCACATCCTCGCTGACATTGCGCGGGACCAGTCGCCAGCGAACGGCAGTATCGAGGGCTTTATGGATCACTTTATGAAAGTTGATCACTGACTCCGCAGCATACCCCGCTTTTCGTTTACTGTTATAAAAGCTCTGGATCTGTTGCGCGGTGAGTTTCTGTAGTTCAATGTGACCAAGTGCAGGGAGGATATGCTTATAGATGCAGTTTTCGTAGCGTTCGATGGTACTATCTCTCAAGTTCGGCTTTTGCACCTCATCAAACCATCGTAGCAGGTAGTCTTTCAATTTCTGTTTCGGTCCCGTTGCAAGGGTGCCTTGTTTCTGTGCTTGCAACGCTTGCTGCAGCTTCTCATACGCTTCTTTGCGCGTCTCACCGTAGACAGACCGCCTTTTGCCTGTTTCCTCTACAAGGAAACTTCCCGTCCAACGTCCGTCGCTTTTACGCTGGTAAATGGAACCTTCACCGCGTCCACGTCGTTTTCCTTTTGTCATGATGGATCTATCCTTTCAAACAGGCACCGCTCCAGCTGGTGTGTGCCAGCTGGAGCGGTGTCCAATACGTACGTTGCTCACTGCTGCTTCAATTTGAAGCAGCAGTGAGGCCCGACACATTGTCGGGAAAGTCGTTTGCGAGAGGCAGGTGTGACGCCCTCCTTGAGCGTAGCCTCTCGCATGGCTCTACAGGCCGGTAGAAGTGGAAAGAGGGCAAACAATGCCCTCATAGAGAGTGGTGCATAGGAGATTGGTCCTGAGCCTCTCGCAAATACTGGTATTTGGCGGCTGCTCATGCTACACTAGAAGGGTAGGAGTCAGAACGGCTTTTCCAGCCCGTCAGGGATTGAAACCTCAGGCATGTGATCCCTCCTTCTCTTCGGCAAGTTGTCAGAACGGCTTTTCCAGCCCGTCAGGGATTGAAACAGGATCGATGCGCGCCAGTGCTTTGTTGTCTGTCATGTCAGAACGGCTTTTCCAGCCCGTCAGGGATTGAAACTATCGTCCGTGGGAGCGGCTCTTCTGGATTTTCCAGGGTCAGAACGGCTTTTCCAGCCCGTCAGGGATTGAAACTACAAAGGTCCCGTCGTCGCGTTAATACTATTTACGTCAGAACGGCTTTTCCAGCCCGTCAGGGATTGAAACGCAAGTTATACCTTGCTGAAGCATCCATGTTTGGCAGGCGTCAGAACGGCTTTTCCAGCCCGTCAGGGATTGAAACACATGCAAGTCTTTTGCTATACTTGCGTATGTCCTTCCGTCAGAACGGCTTTTCCAGCCCGTCAGGGATTGAAACACGATTTACACGTATGTACCCGCGTCGCACGATCACAGTCAGAACGGCTTTTCCAGCCCGTCAGGGATTGAAACACCATTCATCGACAGGGAACTTTAGTTTTATGGTGGTGTCAGAACGGCTTTTCCAGCCCGTCAGGGATTGAAACTGGAGAGGGACCCAACTCGCCCGAGCCATAAGCACCGTCACACTACAGTTGCACTTCTTAAACTGAACAATACTCATCCAAAAAGAGAAAAAACGCTTCAAGCACTTTTCAGTGACATGTGGCACTCTGTACTTGTCAAGTACGAAACAGAGTGTTGCATGAAAGA
>DAOTTD010000185.1:0-104132 GCA_034438015.1 Ktedonobacteraceae bacterium
CTGAGTTAACTCTTACCTCTGTTTAACCTACTACCGTAGTGGTTGGAGCTGGCCTCGCACCCCAACGTACCTATTTCTCCCGTAACGGAGCCATTGCTGGCTAAGACTGCTCATGTTTCCGGCTCGCAGACCCCCTGCGGGATGCTGCAAGCCCCCGTGCTTCAGCCGGGGGTCCATGACTTTCCGTTATTCAACATGCATCTCGGCTTCAAGATCCGGGGATCCAGGAGGGGCGTCTAACGAACTCACTTCGATCCCCTCAGCCGACGTGTGATGCAGTTCGCGTCTTCTGCGAGCGCTGGGAATGAGTCCTTCTGGGCGGAAGATCATCACAATCACCAGAACAATGCCGAACACAAGGTTGCGGATATTGCCGAACGTAAAACCAGGAATGACCTGAACGATCGCGTTAGAGATAGGATGTATGATGCTAGTAGGATCAGCGGCCAGGGTATCCAGTTGCGCAAGAACAAACTGGTTAATGGAGTAAACGACAAAAGCGCCGACGATAACGCCGGGAATACTGCCAATTCCACCAATGACGACCATTGCCAGGTAGATCACCGAGTCACCAAAGCTGAAAGAATCCGGAGACACACCACCGAGTTTAGCCGCGTGATAAGCACCTGCAATACCCGCGAAGAAGGCACCGGCAGAGAAGGCAAACAACTTCGTTCGCACCAGATTTACGCCCGAAGAAGACGCCGCAATCTCATCCTCACGGATGGCGATCCAGGCGCGCCCCAGGCGTGAATCCCTGAGACGAATATTCGCAAAAATGACCAGCGCAATTAAAGCTAAAATCAGGTAGTAATAGGGGATAGGAGTAACGGTAGACCAATCTACACCTGGGAAGGCTGGAGAGTTCACGCCTACAATACCATTGGCCCCGTTCGTATACTTATCGAGTTCCAGGAAGACAATCGGCACAATTTCACCGAAGCCCAGCGTCACAATCGCCAGGTAGTCACCGCGCAAGCGCAACGTCGGTGCACCAAGCAGTACGCCAAAGAAAGCGGCGATCAGGGCAGTCACAATAATCATAGGCCAGAAGAGCGCCGACAACACCTGAGGGCTGATAGAAATCCCGGTCAGGATGCCGAACTGCGTCGATCCAAAGATACCCCAGGCGTATGAACCAATAGCGAAAAACGCAACATAGCCCAGGTCCAACAGACCAGCAAAGCCGACCACAATATTGAGTCCCAGCGCAAGAATAACGTAGTAGCCTGCATCTCCATATCCTGCCAGGCGGCCCCCTGTGCCAGGGCCAAAGAGAAAGGGATCAAGAACAGGGTAAAAGAGCAAAAAAGCCACAAGGAGGATCAGATAGAAACGCTGCGCCCCTCCACTTCTTAATGGTAAGTCATTGGGAACAATATCTCTGGCCTCTTCACCCAGGCGTGTAGAAGAAAGTACCTGCAACTGTTTCTCTTTAGCCACACCACCTGCCTCCTCGCCATTCCCATTCTTCTTAGCGGAAATCACATGACGTAAGGCAATTGTGCCTCCTAGCCGTCCCAGAAAGTAGCCAGCCACAGGAAGCAACAACGTACGCACAACGACCCAGATAAGCAGGACAGCAGGGAGTTGTCCAGTGAAGAAAAAGAGCAGATCGACAACGAGAGAGATAACGGCAAACGCCGTAGCGAACCAGAAACCGGCGGCCACCGCGCGGCTCATCAGGAGGGATTTCTGTTCGACGTCGCTCAACACCAGCTCCTCCACCGAAGCGGGGGTAGAGGGGGGTTTCGCATGAAACACGCGATTGCGCACAACGAAGAACAGGGCCCAGATAATGGCAGAGAGGGCCAGGCCCAGGATCAGACCATTTGTGATGACGAGCAAGAGGGGAACGATCACAAAAACAAGGATATCGAGCCACAGGGACAACGTTTTGCGCCGACCACTGTCTGCAGCCACAAGATATCCGGAGAGGGCCAGCACCGTTGCATACAGAACGAGAATAAAGATAGCGGCCTGAATCAAAGATGGCGTATCATAATTTGAGCTTCCCGGCGACAGCAAGCCCAGAAACACCTGATTGACAATGGTTTCACCACTCCAGACAAACGTAAAAATAATGATCGGCACAAGCAGCGCCACGCCCCATTTGAACAGGAGCTGGCGTGTATCGCCTGGCAGGCGAAGGATACGGGTGCTTATTGGCATAGACACGTCTGTATTACCTCATTTCTGACAATGTGTGATGCTCACACGCTACGCTCCTATCATTATACCTTTTCAGGTGTTTGTTGACCGAGGAGGCCCGATGGCCGGAATACCAGGATGAGAATAAGAATGGCAAAAATAATGGCATTATGCCACGGAGCGCCCCCATGAGGCAAAACAGAGGGAGGAATGAGGGTAGCCAGTGCATCAATAATACCGATCAGTATGCCACCAAGCATGGCGCCGACGAGATTACCGATCCCTCCAAGCACGGCTGCGGTAAAGGCGATCAGACCCAGCTGCAGGCCGATGAAGAAGATGGTGCTGCCATACTGCAGACCGTAGATAAAACCAGCGGCTCCAGCCAATCCAGCGCCGATAAAGAAGGTGATCGAAATAATACGATCGACGTTTACTCCCATCAATGCAGCCGCCTCACGGTCTTGCGCCACAGCGCGCATAGCGCGACCAGTACGCGTGCGAGAGACGAACAATTGCAGGCCGACCATCAGTACAAAAGCGACAACGATGACCAGAATATTCACACTACTAACAGTAACCGGTCCGATATCATAGGTGATCTGGGGAAAGATTTGCGGGAAAGAGACGTTGGTCACGCCTTTCCACAGCTTGCCAACATCCTGTAAAATTAGCGAGACACCAATGGCCGAGATCAGCGGAGCAAGGCGCGGAGCATTACGCAGGGGGCGATAAGCAACGCGCTCAATCACGACGCCCATAACTGCACATATCAACATCGAACCCAGACAGGCTACGACCATCAAGCTCACCAGAGCCAACCCCGTGGGTTGAGAGGTAGAGGTGATGCCAAACAGGCCGAGAATAGCAATTGAGATCAGAGAGCCCATCATGAAGATATCGCCGTGGGCAAAATTGATCAGCTCAATGATACCATACACCATGGTATAGCCCAGGGCAATTAGTGCATAAATTGCGCCGGTGGCCAGCCCGACGACAAGTTCCTGTAAGAACAGTGTCATAGTTTCTGCATTCCCACCTTCCAGGTTGATAGAGATTAAAAAAGGAAGTAAGGGCTTCATCAGGCAAAACCGGTTGCATCCCTTACGCACTTACGGAGCCAGATAGTATATCACTACCTGGCTCAGGATGATTGTCTCCCCGGATCGGGATAGGTTAGTGTACCGTGATCGACTCAAGAATCTTCCAGCCGGGCTTACCATCGACCGAAGCGAGCTGCTGCTCAGTGATGACCTTACTGGTGGTATCGCCATTGGAATCGAAGGTGTGATGACCGGTCAGACCAGTGTAGTCGGTCTTCTGCACCGCATCGATTACGGCCTGGCGGAAAGTCTTAGCGCCAGCGGCATCGCTTGAGTCCTTTGGTACCTTAGCGCCATTAGCAATTGCGGTTTTGATCGCCTGGATCAGAATTTTTGCGCAATCATAACCAGCAGCGCTATAAGCACCCAGTTGGCCATAGGTAGCGGTGTAGTTCTTGACGAAGCTAGCAGCCGCCGGATTTTTCGTCACATCGGAAGAGGCCACTGTTCCATAGACTGGTCCGCCGGTAAGGCCAATAGTGGAGGCAAAAGTGGCCGTGACGATGCCATCACCACCAGCAAACGGCGTGTTCTTCAAGGCTGGAACCTGCTGCATCTGCTGACGAATGAGCGATCCACCTGTAGCTTCGGTACCACCGAAGTAGATCACATCGGGCTTCTTCGAAGCAATCTGGGTCAACAAGGAAACAAACGAGGTTGTCGATCCTGGCTCACTGCTCCGACCCAGCACCGTTCCACCAAGCTTTGTCCACTCCTCACTGAACGTATTAGCAATACCGATACCGTAGGTCTCGGCGTCATCAACTACATAGGCTGACTTGTAATGCACGGTCTTGTAGAGGTAGTCCGCGTTAGCCGGTCCCTGGTGTTGATCGGTGGTCGCGATACGGAAGTAAGTTACCTTCCCTGTCGGGCGAAGCGTTGGCACCAGATTGTTGGCCCCGCTGCAGCCGATTGCAGCGCCCGTCTGAGTCAGGCACTGATTAGTATTTGCCGGACTGATAAGAACAATGGGAGCCTGGTTCGCAATCGGCATCTCGGCCTTGGCGACATTACTGTTAAAAGGCCCGACGACACCTGCAACCAGTGCATCGCCAATCAGGGACGTCACATTTTGCGCGCCAACAGATGGATCGTGGGCTCCACTGGGACCAACATCATCTTTAGCAACGAGTACAAGCTTATACCCTGGTATGGCATTTGATGAGTTTGCTTCGTCAATAGCCATATGCGCACCGTCCTCAGTCGGTTTTCCGTTAGCCGTCTCTTTACCGGAGGTAGGGAGATCGGTGGCAATCTTAATGGTAGTAGAGCCAGCGGACGTCGAGGAACTACCAGTGGTGCTGGTGGTGCCGGAGCCACAGGCGGCAAGTAGTCCTAGCAGCAAGGAAATACCCAGTGCCAGAGCAAAAATACGTGATAAACGTCTCTGCATGATATTGTCAGCCTCCTTTTGTCGTACAAATACGTACGTATAGATCGTTAGTTGAGGGGTCAAAGATGATAAGAACGAGCTACATCTCTCTAGAGTTTCCCTACTTATCAATGACACTACGTAATACGTCATCAACAACTTTAAATCTCACAGTCATAACCGTGACGTTCAGTTCCAATTCTACCTTGTGATTCAACATATATAGAATCAGCAGATCTGGAACACTATTGAAATAGGGCTCTATATATGTATGTTCGGACTACCAGGGAACTGATAATTGGGATTATACTGAGTACGCAGCCGCCTGTCAATACGCATTTTTCTCTATTATATATAATCTGCACATACATGCATATTACCGTTACCTGCGCCCCTGTGACGCGGCGTCTTCAAATAGGAGTTCGCTGAGAAGATCGAGTCCAACTCTACTATTTGAAAATGTCAGTTGTATCAGGAGACCTGTGAGACCTGGACCAGGGTGCTGCTCGTTGCAGTGACGACGCACGTATCGTCCGGCGACCAGGCCAGGGCGAAGACAGGGGTCGTCGCGTAGAAAGAGACGTTGCGCCCGGTGGTAGCGTCCCAGAAGAGCACGGTGCCACACTCATCGCTACAATATTGCTGGGTTACAGCCGCGATGCGCTCGCCGTGATGCGACCAGGCCAGGGCGAGAATAAAATTTGGCAGCACCCCCTTCGCAGGGTTCGAGCTCGCGCCGGCCTCGTTGTATCCGCGATAGGTATAGAGCCGCGCGCCCGTGGCAGCCTTCCAGACTTGCGCAGTCTTATCCAGCGAACCCGAGGCGATGAGGCTGCTATCGGGCGACCAGGCCAGGGTCGTCACTGTATTGACATGGCCGCGATAGATGTAGGATTTTGTATCAGGCGTTGTGCTCCAGATCTGCACCGTCTGGTCGCGCGAGCCGGAGGCGATATGGTTCCCGTCGGGCGCCCACGCCACGGTATCTACGACATCGGTATGGCCTTGATAGGTGAAGTCAGGCGTGCCCGTCATCGCATCCCAGACCTGTACCGTTTGATCCTGCGAGGCGGAGGCGATACGGCTGCCATCGGGCGCCCACGTCACAGAGATCACGATACCAGTATGGCCCTGGTAGGTGCAGCTCTGCACACCCGTCGCCGCGTTCCAGACCTGCACCGTCTGGTCTTCTGATCCGGAGGCGATGGAGCCGCTATCGGGCGACCAGGCGACGGCGTTGACGGCAGCGGAATGCCCATGATAGGTATAGCTATGCTCGCCCGTCGTCGCGTTCCAGATCTGTACCGTCTTATCCAGTGAGCCCGAGGCGATATATCTGCCGTCGGGCGACCAGGCAACGGTAGTGACCCGGTCGGTGTGGCCGCGATAGACGTGGATAACGCTGCCAGAAGGACGAGATGTAGCGGTTGGGGTTGGGGTAGTAGTAGTAAATGAGGTGGGAGAAGCGCAGGAGGAGCTGCAAGCCAGCAACAGCAGTCCGGCCAGGCCCTTAATGGCTGTACGACGATGGATGAGCACATTCGCTTGTGTGTCTTGCTTAAACATAGCTTAATACAGCTCCTCTCCTACCTACACAATGACAGGCAGAACGCCCTATCTGCATACTCCCCGGCCCACATGAGCGCGTCAAAGGAAGATTGCTCTCAGTGAGACAGATAGGTATCGAAAAAAGCATCGACGCGAGACGCGTAGTCTCCGGCATCAGCGGCAAAGGCCTGGGCGTGGCCTGCGCCCGACACGACCCAGGACTGTTTCGGCTGACCGGCGGTAGCATACAAATCTTCCATACCCGAAAGAGGTGTAGTATCATCAGCGTCACCATTGATAAGGAAAATAGCGGTATGGCCTACCAGTTTATTGATCACGGCAATTGGGCGCGCCTGCGTAATATCGACGCCGTAGACCTGTTCAACTACCTCTTTGTCCGCCTCACGTGTAGCTTCATTGGGCACATCGGCAGTAACGCGCGTTGCATCCACCGGACAACTCTCCACGACCAGCGCCAGGATGTCGCTCGAGCGCGACGCGGCCAGAACAGCCGCCGTCGCCCCCATAGAGAGACCCAACACTCCGATCTTGCTATACTCCGTCACTGGCAGATCATGAATATAAGAAATAGCAGCCAGGATATCCTCAGACTCTACCATGCCAAGTGTTGACATCACGCCTTGACTCTTGCCATAGCTTTGAAAGTCGAAGAGCAATACATTATAGCCATGCTGATAGAGGAACGCCGCGCGCGCGAGCATATCGACACGATTGCCGGGCGTGCCGTGGGTGAGGATAACTATCGGCGCCTGGGGCGTCTGCACCGCCAGCCAGCCTGAGAGCAGCTCGCCACGCCAGTTATAGAAAGAGACATCAACGACGGGCACCTGTTGCACGGAACTGGCAACTGGGATCGGGCTCCCTCGTCCGGGGCGCAGGCCGCTGGTCAACTGATAAAGGGAGGAGCGGATCACGGTATCTTCGTCGGGCGCAGGCAGCCTGGTGGCCTGTGGAGTAGCCAGACTGGACGAAATCGGATTCGTCGTCGCATAAAGAGGTACATTGTTCACCGCCGAATGAGCGCTGCTCGTTGTATGCAAGGCTGGTATATTATGTAGGAACCAGCCAGTAAATACAGCCATAACCAGACAGAGCCCAAAGAAGCAACGCTGAATAGTAGATAATTTGAGCATAGGAGATAACTTGAGCATAAAATACCTCTAAGACGGAAATTTCTCGCGAAAGCGTCCAAACGCCGCTGTCACCTGGCGACGCGTCCCTTCGCGCGTGCCACCATTATCAATGACCTCATCGACCAGAGCAAGCTTTGGTGCAATAGGCGCCTGAGCGCGAATGCGTGTGTACGCCTCCTCCTCGCTCAGTTGATTGCGAGCCATCAAACGGGCGAGTTCTTGTTCTTCCGGGCAGAGAATCAGCCATTTGCTCTGACAGAGTTCGCCTGATCTTCCTTCTAATAGTTTGACGGCATCGATGACAGCAATGCCATGCGAGCTGACAGTAGCCAATTCTTCTAGTAATAGAACGGCCACAGCGGGATGTACGATACACTCGAGACGTTTGAGGGCATCGGCATCCTGGAAGACGAGGGCACCCAGGACTTTGCGATCGACGCTGCCGTCTGGGGCGATTACTGTGGGTCCGAACTGCCCGGCGATCTGCGCAGCGACGGGCTGATCGCGCTCGTAGAGACGATGGACCAGAGAGTCCGCGTCGATATAGCGCTCAGCGCCCAGTTCCAGCAGCAACTGACCAACGAACGTTTTGCCGCAGGCGATATTGCCTGTAATTCCAAGGGTATGAGGCATCGAAGCAAGCTTTCTGAAAATAGCAAATATGGCACTCTGGTATGCGGCGAGGCAAGAAAATAGACACAAAGTCCGTCCAGCGCACGCATCATTGAGACAAGATCTAGTTTATATTATAACATTATGCAAAGCCATTACGGAAAACCTGATCAGATGGACAGAATATCCCTCCAAAAAGTACCTCTCTTCTCGTGTTTATTACCATAGAGTTTGGAGAGTAGCGTACAATAGCAACGCAAGGAAGATACACGATTGAAGGAGATGAGATGAGCAGGCGGCTGGGACTTATCATAGGGGCCAACAACTATCAAGATGCAACCTTTCAACCACTTTATTACGCGGAGAACGATGCACGAGCTCTGGCGCAGTGGCTGGTCAATGTCAAAGGGGGCAGATGGTCGCCAGCGAATGTGCAATTAGTACAGGGGTCGCACGCGACGAAAGAGCTTGCGGAGTCGCTCATTACGCAGATGTGCCTGACTTTAGCGGAACCCCACGACCTGGCGCTTATCTACTTTGCAGGACACGCCTTTTTAGATGAACACACCGGTGATGGCTACTTCGCGCTCTCCAACACGCAGTATCAAAATCCTGCCACGGGCCTGCACTTGCCCACGCTCTTGCAGCAGATCCTGGGTCGCAGCAGGGCGGCCCATATACTGGTGATCCTGGATTGTTTCCAGAACGGCGCCCTCTGGCAGACGCGGCGCCAATCCCCCTATGATGCGATGCCCTTGATCGGGTCGGCGATGGTAAAGCAGAAAGGTCGCCTGCTATTCTGCTCCTGCCGTGGCAACGAGTCTGTACAGGAAGCGGGCGAACGCAATCTAGGGCTGTTCATGCACCGCATGATCCTGGGCCTGTGCGGACCGGCCAGCGACCCTTCCACAGGACTGATCAGCGCACAGGGACTTTATGCCTACCTCTCAAGCATGACAGGGGAACAGCAGCGACCACAGCTCGCCGGACAGGAACATACTCCTATGATCCTGGTCGGGGACACAGCGGCGGATGCACCACTTCCGCAGCAGATCGCGCCGGGCGCCAGTCCGCCGATGCGGGGCGGAAACGGCCTATTTAAGAAGCCGATGGGGCGAGCCGCGACCGCAACCGCCCCGTTTTCACCGCCGCCTGCCGTGCCAATGACGGCACCGGGCGAGCCCTCGACTGTCGCACCAATGATGGCACCGGACGAGCCCCCACCACAGCAGGGCCAGCCTGTGCTCAGTCAAGCGCAGCAGATGGTCACGGCGCAGAACTACACCGAGGCGCTTGCACTGGTAGATCAGGTATTACAGATGCAACCCCAGGATGGTCCCGCGCTGGTACTCAAGGCGCAGATTCTAGGCACGGTAGGACGCTTTCCAGAGGCACTTCTGGTGGTCGATCAACTGACACAGTTCAATCCCAACAACGCGCTGGCGTGGAGTATGCGCGCGGTACTGCTCTCCAATATGCAGCAGTTCCAGGACGCGCTCATCACTGTAGATCGCTCGCTCGCCCTCGATCCCGGTAATCCCGAGACTAACGCGATTAAAAGCAACATCATGACCGCTATGGCAACGGCACAGAATCAGGGCATGGGACCGGATACAACAGGGCAAAGCGCTGCGAGAGAGACGAAAGGTGGGGCGGGCGCGTTTCTCATCGGAACGGGCTTGCAGATCTCTGGCCTGATACTGGGCGTCGTGGGCGTCTTGCTGCCAGTGCTGCTGAGCCACCTGCCAGCTGCTGTCGGGCTGGTACTGGCCGGACTGGGGATGTCTCTTCTGTGCGTCTGCGCAGCGCGCGGGACGTATCGTTATGGCTGGACACACCTGATCCCAACTTTTCTACTGAGCGTAGCGGCGGCAGGCATCATCGTATTCGGTGGCTTGCTCAATCTTGTCATAAGCAGCCACACACCAACGAACGCCCGGCTGCTGGCTCTGCTGAATGTGCATCCGTCGCTCGTCGTGCCAGTAGTGGTGCTGGGTGCGTGGCTCATAGCAGCGATAACCGCGCCGCCGCTGCTCGCCATCATAGGACTGGTTAGTGGCATCGTAGTTCGCCAACGCAAACAACGGGGATAGCGCTTGTTCGAGATCAGCTCGCGACGCCAGAGAGGCGCTCCCACTCGGCAAAGAGCTCGTCTACATGCGCCTTCGCCTGCTCGTACTCGGATGAGAGTTGGGTGAGTTGAGCGGCATCGGCTTTCAGGGCGGCCTGAGAGAGCGACTCTTCAAGCGCCTTCACCTGCTCCTCAGCCCTCTCGATATCGCGCTCCACATCCTCGGCGGTGCGCACTTTTATCTTGCCGTTCTTCTTGTTGTTATGCGGTCTGGCCGGCACCGGTTTCTCGGCGACAGGCGGTGCTTTCTTTGCAGTGGGGGCATCGAGCACGATACGCTGGTGGCGTGTGCGATACTCTGTATAGTTGCCCATATACGGGATCAAGACATCATCCTCGATGGCCCAGACCTTCGTTGCCAGACTATCAATAAAGTAGCGATCGTGTGAGACAAAGAGGAGCGTCCCTTCGAACTCGCCCAGAATCTCTTCGAGGAACTGGCGCGATTGCAGGTCCAGGTGATTTGTCGGTTCGTCCAGGATCATCACATTTGGCCCTTGCAGGGTCAGTTTTGCCAGCGCGACGCGGCTGCGCTCGCCGCCACTCAAGGAGCTGATGGACTTGAAGACGTCATCACCGGAGAAAAGGAAGCGTCCCAGGAAGCTACGCGCCCCCTCCTCGCTGAACGTACTGGCCTGGCGAACCTCGTCCAGGATCGTGCGCTGCATATCCAGCCCGCCGTGCGTCTGCGAGTAGTAGCCGATGCGGACATTGTGGCCAATCTGCACCTGACCGCCGACCGGAGGAATTTCGCCGATCAGCGTTTTGAGCAGGGTCGTCTTGCCGGCGCCATTGGGACCGATCAGGCCGACGCGATCGCCCCGCAGTAGCTCCAGGTCTGCGACCTGCACCAGTACGGTAGGCTCGACAGTTGGCGACTTGCGATCCCTGCCATAGCCGACGGAGAGCTTCTGCGTTGAGAGCACGATCAGGCCACTATCGGTGATCGGAGTGAACTCGAAGTGCATCTCCGGGAAATCTTGTGGGCGTTCCACGCGTTCGAGGCGGTCGAGCAGCTTCTGGCGTCCACGCGCCTCGCGGCTGCGCTGACCGGCTTTGTAGCGGCGAATAAAATCTTCCGTATGGGCGATATGGGCCTGCTGGGCCTCATACTCGCGCAGTCGTCGCTCCATACGCTCCTCGCGCAGGCTCAGATACTTCGTATAGTTGCCGGGATACTCCTCGATGCGACCAAACGCCATCTCGATCGTGCGCGACACCACTTTATCGAGGAAGTAGCGGTCGTGGGCCACGATCACCAGCGCACCCTTCCAGGTCGACAGGTAGGTCTCCAGCCACTCCAGCGCGGCGAGGTCCAGGTGATTCGTCGGCTCGTCCATAAGCAAGAGATCGGGCTCCTGCAAGAGTAACTTGCCCAGCGCGGCTCGTGTCTGCTGACCGCCGCTCAGTTGCATGACGGACGATGACTGCTGTTCGCGCGTAAAGCCGAGACCATCGAGCACCTGCTCCACGCGATTTTCGTACGTGTAGCCGCCTGCGTGTTCAAGGCGCACCTGCAGGTCGGCATAGTGCGCTAGAAGCTGCTCTTGCGCGCCATCTGGCGAAGAGGCCATCTCCTGCGCAAGCTCGTTGAGTTCGCGCTCCCATTCGTGCAGGTGCGAGAAGACGGTAAGCATCTCCTCGCGCAATGTATTGTGCGGTTGAAAGTCGACAACCTGGGTCAGGTAGCCGATGCGCGTATTGCGAGCAACGGCTACCGAGCCCTCATCAGGCTCTTCGCGCCCGGCCAGGATATTCAGTAGGGTTGATTTTCCAGCCCCATTGGGACCCACTAAACCGATACTATCGTGCTCATCGATCTGAAAGTTTACACCTGAAAAAATGCGCTCGGCACCGAACGATTTTCCTAACTGTAGAATACTGACGATTGGCATTATTACTTCACCTGAGTGCTTAAACTATTCTCTATTCGACGCAAGGGTAACACATAGTAGCCATTGACGCAAGCGCTGGCCCAACGTATGGCAACAGTAAAAAACAGAACAATCTTGCCTACAAAACTTTTTATGATATACTAACTACAGCAAATCCTTCTTTGCGAGAAAGGATGCTATGATCAACGGCCTCATGACGCAGGTTTTCGAGCCAGACGGTCCCGACGTTGATCGGCCCGACTTCGTATCTTTTCCATACGAGAATTGACCGAGCAGGGCTGTATTACCTGGTGCGGCAGAGCGAGCGTGCTCTTGACTGAGCCTGGACAAGCGACCGCACATTTCCTTGTCTACCCTACAAAAGCGAGTACAAAGCAAAGAAAGGAGGCGGTGCTTACCCCTATCCTGAGGCGGAGTAGAGGCACCGCGGCGCTAAGGTGGCGAAAGAGCAGTCCTTGGATAACCTGTGGTTAGCGCAAATATTGTTTGATCTTGGTGGAGTACAGTTTGGCAATTTCACCGTGAGCGAGTCAGCGGTGAGCTCACCGGTCTTTGTAAATCCCAAGGTCCTGATCAGCAACCCAACCGCACTACGTGTTGCCAGTAAGCTGATGCAACAAGAGATCAATCTGGCACAATCGTTACGTCGTCCCCGCGTTCACTCTTTCACAGTCGTGGCAGGGGTCCCTGTTGGAGGACTCTTACTGGCCCTATCCTATTCGCTAGAAACCAACATCCCGATGATCTACGCGCGCATCCGCCCCGAAGGGACAGGCAAGCGAGGTATCGAGGGACGCTTCACACAGGGCGATACCGCACTCATCCTCGACGACCTGATCACCAGGGGAAGTAGTGTTATGGAGACAGCCGCGATGCTCGAAGATAATGGTATCAAGGTTAAGGACGTTATCGTCTTGATCGACCGTGAGCACGGGGCCGCAGAACGCTTACGACACCATGGCTACAACCTGATGAGCATCCTGAAACTGGACGTTATGTTAAATCACTACATGTCGAAAGGGCTTATCTCGGAGGAGACGTATCGGACCTGCGCGGAGTACCTGCGTATTAAGCAGGGGGAGAACTCTAGTTCGCCCGAGATCTAGTTTCAGTACCCTCAAGCGGGTCGTCATGGTGTACAGGCTCCTGCCGCCTCCCCCAAGGCAGAGTATACAGACGAAACCCGAAGAGGTCAAGGGAAATTGCACTAGAGAGCACTTATTTATTTTCCTGGGTGAAGACTTACGTGTCCAGGCAACCAGCATACTAAAGAGGGGGAAGCGCCATATAGCTGCTTCCCCCTCTTTAGTATGTATGTAGAGATGAACAGGTGCGTCCTACTCGGGGTCGCGAGAGGCCGAACCGCGTGGCGTCACGAGATGTGTGCCACTGCCGTTCTGCTGTGGGGTCTCTACGCGCGATTCAGTTGAATGGCGGCGCATCGATTGCAGCATCGGATCGATCAGATCAAGGGGCAGTGGGAAGATGATCGTCGAGTTCTTCTCGACGGCAATCTCGGTCAGGGTCTGCAAGAAGCGCAATTGCAAGGCATTCGGCTGTGAAGCGATCACGCCAGCGGCCTGAGCCAGTTGAGCCGACGCCTGCAGCTCACCTTCGGCGTGAATGACCTTTGCGCGCTTCTCACGCTCAGCCTCCGCCTGCTTTGCCATAGCGCGCTGCATGGTCGCGGGGAGTTCCACATCCTTGATCTCGACAGCCGTTACCTTGACGCCCCAGCGCTCAGTATACTCGTCGATGATCGTCTGCAGGTCCCGATTGATCTTGTTGCGCTGCGAGAGGAGCTCGTCGAGTTCGGACTGGCCGAGCACGTTACGCAGCGTCGTCTGCCCGATCTGGGTCGTTGCCTGCATGAAGTTCATCACATTGACCACCGCCTGCGTGGGATCGACGACGTAGAAGTAGAGCACCGCCGTCACCTTGATCGTGACGTTATCGCGCGTAATCACTTCCTGCGGCGGCACGGTCAGCGTCACAATACGCAGATCGACCTTCACCATACGCGTAATGATCGGTGGCACCCAGAAGAGGCCAGGGCCCTTCGCACCGGTCAGGCGACCGAGGATGAAGATTACGCCGCGTTCGTATTGCTGTACGATCCGGATACCGGAGAGCGCTAAAAAGGCCAGTATGATGACAATGAAACCAACCAGGGTCAATACGAAAGCACCCATGAGAAAGCCTGCCTTTCATAATCGACTTTCACGTTTAATCAATCACTATTCGCAACGAAAGCAGTAATGTTCGTATAAGCCCACATATCTACACTAAACTCTAACAGAAACGGGTGGGGAATACAAGCCTGATTACGCCTCGTTTCAATAACTATTTGCTATAGACAATATAGCTTATTGCAATCTCTTTGTCAAGAGTTTGGGAGCATGTGAAACGACCGTCCTGATTATGTATTGTATTGCAGTGCCTAATCGCTTTACGGCTGCTCAAGATTTTTCTCATGCCGATACGCGCGTCCCGGATCTCTTCGCCGTGTCTACCCTCCTCTGAGCGAAGCATACATGCCGTCACCTTCTACGCATTTCTATCCATGTTCAAGCCATTTTCGATCATGAAGGTAAACATCTTAGCGACCTGCTGCGGAGTGTACTGACCACCCTGGTGATACCATTGGGAGAGCCAGTTGCACATACCCAGCAGACCAAAAGTGGCGATCTTCGGATCGACCGTTGGCGTAAAGGTCCCAGCGGCGATGCCCTCCAGGATGATCTGCTCGAAGTAGCGCTCGTAAGCCTTCTGGCGCAGCCTGATCTCCCTGGCGAAGGGACCGGTCAGGTGCGCCCACTCGCGGTAAAACACGATCATTGCGGGCGAGCGGTCGCCCGCGACAATCACGTGATGCTCGATGGCCCGTTGCAGCTTCTCCTGGACGGGAAGGCTGGACGAAGCAATGCGGCGGAGCGGCTCCTCGCTGGCACTCAGAACGTTAAGATAGATCAGGCGTAGGATCTCCTCTTTGTTTTTGATGTGGTAGTAGAGCGCGCCCTGGCTGACGCCCAGGGCTTCGGCGACATCATCAAGACTCGTGGCACCGAAGCCCTTGCGCGCGAAGAGTTCGGTCGCCTTCTCCACGATTTCTTGCTGCGTCAGGCGTATGCGTTTACCGTTCTCTTGTTTTTCTCGCAGTCTGCGGATTGTACGTCTGGTTGCCTGTTCCATTCTCTGACCTATGTAGTACTCTCGAATGAGAGCTGCAACGCCGTTCGGAGTCTAGCGCAGATTGATCCATACGGTCTTGATCTGGGTGTAGGCGTCCAGGACGGCGTGGCCCATCTCGCGACCGTAGCCGCTCTGCTTGTAGCCGCCGAAGGGGGCGGCTGCGTCGAACTGGTTATAGGTATTGACCCAGATCACGCCAGCTTTCAAGGCAGCAGCCACCCTGTGGGCCTTCTTGACGTCGCCGGTCCAGACGCCGGCGGCGAGGCCGTAGATCGAGGCGTTTGCGCGGGCGGCCACCTCCTCTACGTCGTCGAATGGGTGGGCCACCACTACGGGACCAAAGATCTCTTCGCGGGCGATGGTCATATCGTCGCGCACCTGGTCGAAAACGGTTGGGCGCAGGAAGTAGCCTGCTGCAAGGTCGCCATCGGGGCGAGTGCCGCCAGTTCGCAACGCGGCGCCTTCGCGTTTGCCGACCTCGATGTAGCCTGTCACGCGCTCCAACTGCTCCTGCGAGACCAGGGGGCCCAGGTCCGTCGCCGGATCGACGCCCTGACCAAGCTTCATCTTGTTGGCGGCATCGGTGAGTCCGCTGAGCACCTGGTCGTACACAGACGAGTGTACAAACAGACGACTGCCAGCGGTGCAGACCTGGCCCTGGTTGAAGTAGATCGCGTTGAGCGCGCCGCGTACAGCGAATTTGAGATCGGCATCTGGAAAGATGATATTGGGAGATTTTCCGCCCAGTTCCAGCGTGACCTTCTTCAGGTTGCCCGCACAGACCTGGGCGATCTTCTTGCCGACCTCTGTGGAACCTGTGAAGGCTATCTTGTCCACATCGGGATGCGCGACAAGCGAGGCACCAGCCGTCTCGCCGAAACCTGGCACGACGTTGACCACACCGTCGGGGAAACCAGCTTCGCAAATCAGCTCGCCCAGGCGCAGGGCCGTGAGAGGCGTCTGCTCCGCCGGTTTGAGGATCGCGGTATTGCCGCTGGCGAGGGCAGGTGCCAGCTTCCAGGACGCCATCTGCAGCGGGAAGTTCCAGGGAATGATCTGCCCAACGACGCCCACCGGCTCGCGCAGGGTGTAAGTAAACATATTCGGAACGGAGACAGGGATGGTTTCGCCCTCTATCTTGGTCACCCAGCCCGCAAAATAGCGGAAATGGTCGGCGGTGAGCGGGACATCGCCGCCGCGCGCATATTTGATCGGTTTGCCGTTGTCCAGGGTCTCCAATAGCGCCAGCTCTTCGGCATTCTGCTCGATCAGGTCCGCTAGTTTGAGCAGCAGGCGACCGCGTTGCGAAGCCGTCAATTTGGGCCAGGGGCCACTCTCGAAGGCTTTGCGGGCGGCAGCTACTGCGCGGTTGATGTCTTCGCTGTCGCCGGAGGCGACGCGGGCCAGCACTGCGCCGGTTGCGGGATTGAGCGTCTCGAACGTCTCCCCGCTGGCGGCCTCGACCCATTGACCTCCGATGAGCATTTTAATTGGCTGGCGCTGTAAGAAGGCGCTTTGCACGGCGCCTCTTGTATTGATCGTCATCAGTTCTGACTCCATCTCAATGCTAGCGGGCCTTGAACTCTGGCTTGCGCTTCTCGGTGTAGGCCGCTATCCCCTCTTTGGCATCTTCGCTCTGGAACAGGAACTGCTGGAGCTCACGCTCGATCGCCAGGCTCTCGGAGAACGCGACCTCCGCGCCCGACTGCACGGCGCGCTTGATACGCCCGACGGCTTTGGATGCCTTGTTGGGTGGGCAGAAAGACTTCGCGTAGCTCATGACCTGGTCCCAGTAGTTCTCCGACTCGTAGATATAGTTGATCAGGCCGAGCTCCTGTGCCTCTTCGAAGCTGAGCAGTTTGCCCTCTGTCATCAGTTCGATGGCCTTGTTCTTGGGCAGCGCGCGCGCCAGGCGCTGCGTACCGCCGGTTCCAGGCAACACACCGAGCGTTACCTCTGGGAGGCCGACCTTGCCAGCACCGCGCCGCGCAATACGAATATCGCAGGCCAGCGCGATCTCCAGGCCACCGCCGACTGTGTGACCGTTGAGCGCCGCGATTACCAGCTTGGGCGTCTGCTCCAGGCGTATCAGCGTCTCATTGGCGTGCAGGCAAAAATAGTACTTAAAGGTCGGAGTCACAGCATTGAGCATGCTGATCTCAGCGCCGGCGCTAAAGAACTTCTCGCCGGAGCCACGTAGCAGCAGCACATGGACATTCTCATCGAAGCGTGCTTGCAAGATCGCCGCATCGAGCTGACTCATCATCTCATAGCTATACGTGTTGGCGGGCGGGTTGGTGAGCTCAATGATGGCGATGCCATCGCTGACGGTATAGTTCACCAGGGTGCGTTCTGTCGTCGTAGTCATAATGAAAAAGATCCTTTCACGGCTCAATACAGCGACGCGTCAATACGTCGACCTCTATACTCTCTTAAAGCGCCTCGTGATGCTTCCCTTCTTTCGCGAGCAGCTCGTCGTCTTTGACATACTCGAAAGGAGTATGACAGGCATTGCAATAGTACTGGACGGTCAGCAGTTGCTGGCCGAAGAGCGAAAAAAACGTGGTCTCGGTGGAGTTGCAATAGGGACAACGCACCTCTTGCGGCTCCTGCTCTCTAGTCTCGTTCATGATGGCCGCAACCTCTTCCCCACGGCGTCCCAGCGTGACCAGGGAAGCGGCTCCGTTGGCTGCCAGCGCTTTGTCGCAGCATCAAAGCCTGCGGGGACGGCAATCTCCAGACTGCTCAGGGTTGGTATCACCTTCCCCAGGTAACGGCTGCGCAGTTCGGCGGGTGTGGCATCAATGACGCCCTCCTGGTACAATCGCTGCATAGCGGGATCGTCGTCCGGGCCGAACCAGCAGAGCGTCTCATCCCACAGGTGATTGAGGGAAGCGACCAGGACGGCGCGAACGGCCCCACCCGCCTTAGCCAGGCGACGGACCCAGCCCTCGCCGTGGATGGCGTGGATGCGCTCCTCCTGCACGACTTTACGGGCGCGCAGGCGCAGCGGTTCGTAGCTGGAATCCTGGGCCGCCTCGAAAAAGGTTGTTAGCGCATTATCCAACAAAAAGTTCGTCGCCACAAAATCGGACCAGCCCTGGAAATCATTATCAAGGAAGGCGAGATGATAATGCAGGGTACGGGTCATTGGCTCGACCTGCAGTGGTTCGGCCTGGGCGAAGTCCTCAAGCAGAGGATAGAGCGTGCGAGCATGTCCAAGCTCATCCTGCGTCATAGCCGCTGCGGCCACCGCCGCCTCCAGGGCCGGAGCGCCGTTACTCCAATAGGCGTAGCGGCGTCCAATCGCCTGCTTGTTGTCAGCGAGCGACGAGAGCACGGCAAACAACGCCGCATTGTCTACACGTGTACCAGTCATGTCCTTCTTCCTTTTCTACCGGATGTTTGCTACCTACAAATACACGCTTGCGCGGCGCTATGATGCGATAACGGTAACGATAGTTGCGCGCGGCACGATGACCATCTCGATCCAGTTGAACTCGTCGAAGATGCTGCGCGCGTACACCTTTGCCAGCTCGACATCATCGGCCATCACGTTGCCGACTTCATACAGCGGCTCCTCGTAGGCTTTGCGCGCATAGACCTGCCAGACCGTACTCTCGTTCAACGCCTCGCGGCGTTTTGGTGCAGTGGTTGCAGTCTCGCTCATGCCGAAATCCCCCAGGTGCGCATGATATCGACGCCATCCTCGCTCAAGCGATCCCTGGTCCAGACGGGGGACCACACGATCTCGATATGAACCTCCTGTACGCCGGGCTCCTTGAGCAGGCGGGCGCGGATATCATCCATGATAAACTCCATCGCGGGACACCCCATGGCAGTGAAGGTGAGCTTGATATCGACGACGCCGTTCTGTTCCTGTAGGGCGACGATCAGGCCCATGTCTACCACACTGATAGGGATCTCGGGATCGGTAACGTCGCGCAGGGCGTCCCACAGGGCCGGGCACGTTGCAGCGCCGGGCTGTTCAATTGAAGGGTAAGCCGTAGTCATGCGCCTTGCTCCAATAAGTATAACATCTCGCGCTTGCCGCGCTGGATCATCGTCACGAACTGCTCGTTGGCCGGTCCGCGCGCCTTCCAGCGCTTCATCACATCCTGCCAGGTGCACGCCTCGCCCCAGCGCCGGTTCTCAGCGTCGAAGTGAGCCGGGAACGGATCTTCGACGACGTACTTTTGCTGCCTCTCATCGAAGTGTGCAGGCACCTTCAGATGCAGTTCGTTGCACAACGGGACCGCCGTCGACATCCAGATCTGGCGGAGTTCGTCGTTGCTGCGGCCCTTGAAGCCATAGTCGAGCTGTTCACCATGCTTCTTGAGGTTGTCCGGCAGGCCGAACCACTCCACCGTCAGCAGGAACATCCAGTCAACCGCCTGCTGCAAGTCCTTATGGCCCTCCGGCGTCTGGTTGATCTTGCGCATATTCTGTTCGCCGTGGCGCAGGTGGAAGGTCTCCTCTTTATCGACCTTCACCAGGGCGCGCTTCCAGGGGCCGAAGGTCGTACTGCGGTAGATGTCGCCGAGCAGCGTGTAGCCGGCGCGGTCGTAAAAGGCATTGGCAACGACCAGTTCCGTCCAACTCGTCAGGGGAACATCGAACGCGTAAGGATACTTGAAATCGCGTGGGTCACGCTCGAAGATCAGTTTCTCCGTATCGACGCCCAGGTCGCGCATGAGGCGGAACGCGATATGCGCGTGGCTCAATTCGTCCTGAATGATCGACATGGCAGAACCGAAGGCATTGAGCGAGGGCGCATGGACAGCCGCGTTGTAGTAAGCGGGCGCGCTAATCAGCTCGGTATCGGCGGAGACGGTGAGGATGCGTTTGATACCTTCCAGGTAGACAGGACTCATATGCTCCAGTGTCTCGACCAGTTGCTTCTTGCGCAACCGTTCGCGCACGGCCTCTTCACTCTGTAAAGTGTTGACGGTAGGAGAAATCATCTTCGGTAATGCTCCTTATCTGGTTGAACCAACCTACAGGGTACCGTCCTACGAGGGTAAAGTTTCTCTATCTACGTATGTCCTTTACATTTTTGAATACATGACAGAATTATAACCAAAGAATTTGCAGAATACAAGTGCTGAAGACAGATGTTTTTTTGAGCATGTGATAGAAATGGTATGCCTGTTAGCAGTACCTGAGCAGTTCCTCATACGCCTTTTTTGAGATATAATATGAGCACTACTACGCTGTTTGCCCACGTATTGACAGAAGGGTCCTCTCATGACGAGAAAACACGGTAGGGTGAACAGCACAACCAGGTATGGGCATATCTGCCAGGCAGCTAGAAGAATATATGGATATGGAGCCAGGACAAGCGGTACAACTTGAGCATATCCCCGGACGTGGATCGGTGGGGGTGGCGATTCTTAACGCCGCCAGCTTGCGTATCCGTTATGCGAATCCCTATATACTCGCGCTCATCGAAGAGCCTGAGAGCTCACAAAACGCTGTGGGGCGCCATGTTGACGAAGTGTTGCCGGAAAAGGTACGCGACGTAGCACTCCCACTTTTTGAATACGTTGCACAGAGCGGGCAAGCCGTGTACTATGCGGAGGTCCCTTATGAGGGAAGCCTGGAGACGCGTGGGCGCACCTACTGGCGCATCTCCATCGAACGTTCTGTCGCTACGCCACCAGCGCAGTCCAGCAGAGAAGATCAGCAGTTCGAACTGCTTGTCGTCGTTGAAGATGTAACAGACATGGTGCGCTCGCGCCTGCACTTACAGGCCATCCATTCCATCACCTCGGCCATTGCCGGTCCCTCCGCCTTACCATTAGTGCTTGATCGTATCTTGCAGGCCTTACAGGAGTTGGTCGGAGCGAACCGCTGCGCCGTCTTACTCATTGACACGCCAGCTGCGTCGCCCGAGGCGCAAGGCGCGGACTATAAAGGTGAGGCCCATCATGCTCCCGAAGGCCGCCGCGTCACCATAGCCGCGCAGAAAGGGATTCATCCGCGCTCGCAGGGTTGGCATCCTCTTATAAGCAGGAGGATCTTACTGAGTCAGATTTTACGCGAGGGAGATAAGTGCGTCATCTCAGATACAGATACCATTCCGCTGCTAGACCTGCCTCTCCTCAACGACAACGGCAGGTCGAAGCGTCCCGGATCGGTCCTCAGCGTGCCCATCTTCGAACCCTATTCTGCGTCCAACGAGAGCGAAGCGCGAGAGGGTGGTGCATCATTTGCAACCCCCACATTGCTTGGCGCGCTCGAAGTCTACCACCGACGCCCACGCGGCTTTCCCGCCGAGGAGGTTGAATTATTGCAGCGCTTTGCACAGCAGGCGGGATTGGCGATTCAAAATGCGCGCCTCTTCCGCAGCATCGACCAACTGGCGCGCTCGGCGAACCGCTATGCGCGGCAGAAGGAGATGATGATGCAGGCCATCCCCGACGCCGTAGTGATCTTCGATCCGCGCTGGCGCATCGCCGACAGTAATTCAGCCGCGCGCAAGCTCTTCGGCTGGTCCGGCGACGTCCTGGGACTGACCATTATGCAGGCGCTGGCGAGAAGCAAGGCGATATTTCCACCCGAGACGATGCAGGTACCTGACCTTATTGCGGAACTTGAACTCCGAGCCCTGACAGGACTGGTCGACGAGGTCAAGATCACGGCGGCGGATGGGCAGACCTATACCCTGCGCTGCTCTTATACGCCTGTACGCGACGAGGTGGGCGATATTTTTGCCTTTATCATCATCTTTCACGACGTGACGGAGCCAGCCGAGGCCCGCGAACGCATCGAGGCAGAGGTCGTCACGCGCACAGCGGAGCTTGCGCAGCGCAACGAGGCGCTCCTGGAGGCCAAAGCGGCTCAGGAGCTGCTCCTGGAGCGGCTGCCATCGGGAGTTATCCAGGTGTCAGCACACGATCATACAATCCAGGTGATCAACAGCCGGGCGGTACAGATCTTCCAGAGTATGGGGCTACTGCTTGAGCCCCATACTGATGCCGATGAGACGGCCCAACAGACCATCGGCATGGACGGAGAGTCGTTGCTGCGTCAGCTTACCGTCTACGGCACGAGTGGGTCGGTCGTTCCGTTCGAGGAGCAGCCACTCTACAGGGCACTCCGCGCCGGTGCAGCGAGCGAGGCGGAAGTGCATAGCACAAAGCTCGATGGCAGCCCGATCTATCTGCTCGCGAACTCCGCACCGCTGCGCGCACCCGATGGCAGCATAACCAGCGCGATCCTGGTTCTGCACGAGATCAGCAGAATGAAGGCGCTGGAGCGCGCGCGCGAAGATTTCTTCACCACAATGGCGCACGAACTCAAAACGCCCTTAGCCAACATCCGCGCACACCTGAGCGCACTGCTCACTGACGATATGCAATGGTCGGGCGAGGCAAGACACGAGATGCTAGAGACCGCCGACGAGCAGGTCGAACGCCTCGTAGGGATGGTAAACAGCTTCCTGGATGCATCGCGCGTCGAGGCTGGCGCGTTACGACTGGAACTCGAAGCGATCCTGCTGCCGGAGTTGCTGGAAGATCTGCAAGAACGTCTGGAGGCGCTTACCACCACATCGGGACGGTATCTACAGATTATCATGCCTGAGCACCTGCCCGCGCTCAGGGGAGATTACGAGCTTATCATTAGCGTCCTGACCAATCTGCTGAGCAATGCGTTCCGTTACGCGCCAGAAGGCGACACGGTCCTGCTGGAGGTCCAGCCGATCTATGGTGACGAGGGAGAGCAGCCAACCGAGATGCTATTGAGTGTAACCGACCGGGGACCTGGGATGAGCCAGGAGCAACAACTGGAGTTATTTACCCGTTTCAGCACCTTCGCGGCGCTACGCCGATCGGGCAGCGAGCGTCCGGGACAGCCGCTGCCTGAGAGAAGGCGGGGAGCGGCGCGGTGGAGCCCGGCGACGGGCCTGGGTCTTTATATTAGCAGGGGCATTATCGAAGCACACGGCAGCACACTGACACTGAAAAGTAGCCCTGGACAGGGAGCGGTCTTTGCCTTCACGCTCCCGGTATTTGTAGGGAAGCGAGAAGGCGAAGAGATTCCATCGTAGAGCGAGAGGATAGCAGATGTCCACAGATAAAAAAGTACGAATCCTTTGTGTCGAGGATGATCCACAGATGCGTGCATTCCTGCTTGCGCAGTTGAAGGCGCGCGGCTTTCAGACACAGGCGGTGCGCGACGGGGCCCAGGCGATCGACCTGGCAGCAATCTTTCAACCACAACTGGTTCTGCTCGACCTTTCTCTGCCCTCGCTGGATGGCCTCTCGTTCCTGCGCCGCCTGCGCGAATGGAGCAGCGCGCCGGTCATTGTCCTGTCGGCGCATGACGAAGAGCCAGTAAAGATCAGGGCGCTGGACCTGGGGGCCGACGACTACCTCACGAAGCCGTTCAGTCTAAACGAACTGCTGGCGCGCGTGCGCGTTGCGCTACGGCGGGCCGAGGAGACGGCGCGGCTGCGCAGTAGTATCTCGGGCAACGACGGGCAGCGATCAGGCTATCGCTGCGGAGGCGAGAACGGCCTGCTGGTCGACTTCGCCCATCGGACCGTGTGCAGCGGCGGGCAGGAGGTCCACCTCACCCCGACCGAGTACGACCTGCTCAGCGAGCTTACGCGCAACGCGGGCAAGGTGATAACACACCGCGAGCTGCTGCAACGCGTCTGGGGGCCGGACTACAGCGGGGAGAACACGTACCTGCGGACCTTCGTGCGACACCTGCGTCGTAAGCTAGAACCGGACCCATCACAGCCACGCTTCCTGCTCAACGAACTGGGTGTCGGCTATTTCGTCCCACCACCCGACGCGGATAGATTATGACAAATCATACATAAAGGAATGCGCACCGTGGAGCACTATAAGACACCCGGACAGCAGAAAAGTTCACATCATTTTCACAGGGAGCCATGGATCTTCACGTGATTCTCACCTGTCATCAGGTATGCTGTATGAAGAGATAAAGGTCTATCCTCTTATCGTCATACCGGCGGCGCCCGCTATACGCGGGCTAGAGGGTAACGCAGAGCGGAAGCAGGATGTCAGTGAGCTACGAAAAAGACACTGCGAACACAACGCCGGTCAACGGCAATATGAGTTTGTTGCAGACGGAAGCAATCACGCGTGACGGTAACGCGAGCGTGCATCCGACAGATGAACCGATTGAGGGACACGACCTGCAGCGTATCCTGGTGGTCGAAGACGACCTCACCCTTGCGACCCTTGAGGTTGAGATGTTAACCGCCCATGGCTATACCGTCGTAGCCGTTAACAGCGGAGAGCAGGCGATCGCCTCCCTCCGTCACTCGACACCTGATCTTGTAGTGCTTGACCTTGAACTCGCCGGTAGTTTACAGGGGTGGGATGTCTTGCAGGCTCTACGCACATTCGCGACCATACCAGTCCTTCTCACCACGAGTTCAGCAACCGCAGTGCGTGCTTACATACGTCGTCGCGGGGAGAGCCGCTTCACACTGGATCACTTACCCAAACCGTATCCGATGCAGACACTCCTCAAGCGAGTAAAACGTATGTTAATGATAGCACCTCAGTAGTTGTTAGCGAGCCCAGAAGGAGTTTTCACATGGAGCGCAAAGAAGACCGCGAAATTTTACGCAAGGGTGGTTTTGCCGAGAACGAGATGAAACAATTGAGCATATTGCGCAAAGACTACAATGAGAAAGAGAGACAACTGGCAGCGGCTGACCACCGCCGCCTGGAATTTGTTCGCTGGCTGGTAAATACTGGGAAACTCTCGGAGCAGATTGCATAGCACAGACGTTCCTCTAGCATAAAAAGGTTGAGCAGGCAGGGAAAACATGCCTTCGTGAGAAGAAGACTGGCTACTGATAAACCCGCCTGAGCGCCAGGGTTGTAAACTCTGGGTTCAGGCGGGTTGCTGTTTATTTTTATCCACAAGTTGAAACTCTTGTAGCAGAGGCAAGTCAGCAATAGATGCCAGGATATCGTCGACTAATGTTGGCGGGGGCTCTATCTGCAATAACTGGCTGAAGAGTTGATCAATCTCGTCCTCTGGCAAGTCGTCCTCTGTGACATCAGCAAACAACATCTGCAGTGAATACTTCATAGCTACTCCCTCTTATGTTACTCATAGCACCGCTGCTAATATTACGCATATCATAAGAAAGGAGTTTCACTTTCCTCAGACTTCTTATCGAAATCACATATTTCTCAGTTTATCTTAAGGGAGCCTCGAGGCCGCGCGCAGGGGACGCCACTGCGAAGCAAGGGCAGTGCGCAGCAGGGGACGGGCACGCTGAAAGTATGTTTTCGCCGTAGCTTCGGGCATATTGAGCGTTTTGCCGATCTCGGAGAAGCTCAACTGGCCTGTGTAGCGCAATAGGACCACGGAGCGAAACTTAGGCGGCAGTGCCTCGATCGCCTGACGCAGAGCGCGCTGAAGATCATGGCGCTCTGCGATCTCTTCTGGCAGTGGGCGAGTATCGGGCATAATCGCCAATGGTGAGAGATCGTCTTCATCGTTGGAGGCTTCGAGTTCAGAGAAGTGGATTGCGCGCTTGCGACGCAGCTCATCAAGGCAGCGGTTACGAGCAACCTGGAAGAGCCAGGCTTTCAGTGGTTCTCCGGTACGAAGAGTAGGCATAGATATATATAGTTGAAGGAAAACTTGCTGAGAGACATCACACGCGAGATCATAATCACCAAGACAATGACAGATAAAGTTGAAGAGAGGAACGTTATAGCGGCAGACCAGCATTTCGAATGCTCGCTGGTCGCCAGCAAGCGTTTGCTGCACTAGAGTGCCGTCAGTGATTTCGTGGGCATGTATCTTTGATCGTTCTCGTACTTGCATAGTTTGCATCCTCGCTTTCTTTCATCCCCCTTAGCATAAGTTCTTCCAGATGAAATATCAAGTATTTTTAAGGGTAATAAACCCTACTGTAAGCTACTCTAAGCTGAAACTAAACTATATTAACGTGAGGATTGTTCTTCTTAAGGATGAAAAGAATTCGATCTCTTATCTATTTCTTATTTATCCCTTATATTTTTTTAATCTGAGGATTTGACGATAGCGAAGGTACATGAAGTAGAGATGCTCTACCTGTGTAACACGTAGCAGAGGGGACAAGGTGATATTGGCAACACTACGGCGCGCCATCTTCGTAACGGAGGGAACAGGCCGCAGGAACTTTCTCCTGCGGCCTGTTCTTGTCCAAAAGTAGTTCTCAGAAGCGACCGAAGCTGACCGGACTGAGCAGGCGACTGAGGAACTGATTGGCGACCCGCTTATCGACGCGGTTGCCAATGCGCGCCATCAGCACATTGGTTGGCTCCATGCTGACGTTGGGCTCGGTTGTAGGATACTCGATGAAGCCTCGCGTCGCGAAGAGGTGCGCGATCAGCTCGCGATAGCGGTACAGAGAGATGCCGAGATCCTCAGAGTCCCAGTGCCAGGAGAGACCAATGGCGAAAAAGATCATATCCTCCAGGGCCTCCAGTTCCAACGCGAAGGCAAGCATGTCGCGCGCAATAGAGTGACCGCGCCAGTTCGAGCTAACCTCGATAGCGACCTCGTAAAGGTTCTCGATGCCCTCCCACCATTCGTCGGCGGGCGCAATCGTCACCTGACCGATGATCTCACCCGCCGGTGTGTGGGCAAGCGTCAGGGCGCAGTCAGGACTCTTCGCGATATCGAGGAGCAGTTGATGCTCGCGTTCTGGCAGGCGGGCAAAGGCATGCAGACCACTATCAGGGCGCAGGCGCTCGACCAGCGAAGGTGGACAAAAGTCGCGCAAGAGGATCGGTCCCTTCGCGGTATCGAGCGTCTTCATGCGCGAAGGAGACGATCCCTTATTCATGTGCAGCAGATCGAAGAGACCCGCCAGCGGCGAGTGTTGGCGCGGCGCCGGGAAGGCATGACGCAGAGGCGAGGGGACGACGAGGTTACGCACCAGCGCCACCGTCTGTCGGTTCGCACGATTGATCGACCAGCGGCGTGGCTGGGGTGGAAAATCTTCCGAGCGATCCATCAGCGTCGTTGGGAAATCCGATAGCAGGACGGGTTTGCCCATCAGCTCCTGGGCTATCTCCTCCTCCTCATGCATCGCTAGCCACGCGGGGCGCCAGCGCTCGATCCACTCTTGAGGAAGTGAGTCTGGTATATTTTGCTCCGACATCTCGGCCCACAGCAGGCTCCACGCGCGCGGCACCACGCGGTACAGATCGTACCCGCCGCCCCCCAGAGCAACCCAGCGGCCCTCGCAATACGTGTGGGCAAGCTGGTGCGCCAGTTTTATCTGCGCACGAATGCCGCGCATGGTCAGGCTGAGGTGCGTCAGCGGGTCCCAGGCGTGTGTATCGCAACCGTGCTGGGTGATGATGACATCGGGAGCGAAAAAGGTCAATACAGGCAACAGCACAGCGTTCATCGCCTCGATATAGGAGTCGTCCTCGGTAAAAGGTTCCAGTGGCACATTCACGGAATAGCCACGCCCGCTGCCATTGCCCAGTTCGAGCACATCGCCAGTGCCGGGGAAGAGGTAGCGACCTGTCTCATGAAGCGAGACCGTCATCACGCGTGGATCATCGTAGAACGAGCGCTGGACGCCATCACCGTGATGGGCATCGAAGTCGATATACAAAACCTTGGCCTCGCTGGAGCGCAGCACGTGGGCGATGGCCACCGAGGCATCATTATAGATACAGAAGCCCGACGCGCGCTCTGACCAGGCGTGATGGAGTCCGCCGGCGGGATGAAATACGTGCAGTGGTCGCTCCTCCTCGCTGGCAAAGCTGCCGCCTTCGGGCAGGCCCAGAACGGCGCTTATCGCAATCAAGGTACCGCCAGCGATGCGCGCCGAGACCTCGTGCATGCCGGGCAAAGCGGGGGTATCGCCATCGCCGAAACCGTAGTGCAGGGCGAGCTGCGCCCGCTCCTTGCGCTCATCTGCACTGATGCCTGGGTCTTCAGGCTCAGTGAGGCGCTGAACGGCGGCGATGTATTCGGGTGTATGTGCCAGGCTCAGCTCCTGCGCTGTGGCGGCACGTAGGCCCAGGGCCGTCTGTGCGTTACCAGGTCGCCACAGATCGGTGTGCTCTAGCAGATCCACCAGGGCCTGCAGACGCTTTGGATTCAGAGGATGCTGCGGTCCAAAATCATAGTGGAGTTCTTCGGGATCAAAAATCAAACGTACTCTCTGATGAGGAAGTATACTAGACATAAGCCTCACCTTCCGTTAGCGGGCTACCAAAAGAAAACTGGATACCCTCCGCCTTCAAACGTATCAGCAGGGGGGTGGGATTAATCGTGCCCAGGCGCATCGTAGCGACGCGCGGAACGCCATCGGGGTCCGGAGCCGCCATCACGCTGCGGATCTGCATATGAAGTTCAGAGGCCAGCACCAGGGCATGCCCCAGGGTAGCCATATTGCCGAGCGGCAATATGATATCCAGTTGCATGCCGGGCTCCAACGCCCCCATAGCGCGCGAAAGGGCGAGTAGTAGATCGCTTCGTGTAACCAGCCCTACCAGCATGGCCTTGCTCTCTTCACCCACCAGACCATATTCTACCACCGGGATATAGTTCAGATTGCGCTCGACCAGCAACTGGGCAGCGGCGGCAACGCTCGTCGTTGGCGTCACGCGGAGCACCGCCCGGTGCATCACCTCAGCGACCTTACGTTCCTGCCAGAAATGCTGGGCATCGTCATCGCGTTCCCCCAGGGCTGAGGCCATATCGATATCTTGCGAGGTGAGTAAGCCCTCTAAAAGAAAACCCTTGCGAGGTTTTTCGTCGTCCAGATGTTGTGAACTGACGACATTGACGGTCCGGACCACGGGCAAGTGATGAAACTTATGTTGGCGAAACAGATTCGCCGCGTGGGCCAGGGAATCGTCAGGTGTCACCGTAAGCAGTTTTGTCGTCATAATGTCACGTACAATTAACATATGCCTACTCCCTCAAAAATGGTGCATCCCACTACACTCTCTACCAACGAGAAACGAGTACCCCCCTCTCCAGAGGTTCTACCTTGAGATGACTATGTTATTATGATAGCACAAAAGCATTGCCCAGGCACCTTTTTGTACTCACAGATGCCTCTCAATTAGCCGCATGCTTGCTAATTTGTGAACATCAATGGTTCCCTTTCAACCAGATACGATATTGCCCTCTTTTTCTGTTACTCTTAAGATCTGCACCTCACTGCCACCTCATAAGCGCCGAAGCGGTGCACCTCTGGCTTCCATATTAGACCAGATATAGTATAATTTCGGTACAAAGCCATGAACTATAGCAATAAATACGGAAGAGGAGAGCACGCATGATCGATAACGAAGACACTCCCACCACTCCACGCCCGCCAACGCCTCAAGAGCACGACGCCCCGGCTACTATAGAGGTCCCCCTGACTCCTTCCGAGGCGACCGAACAGGACGATACAGAGATACTCGCCGGGCCAGCGCAAGCTGAACAGAGCGTTCAGGGAACGACACCTGAGCAAACGCCCGCAGAGCAAGCGGCGGCCCCCGGCGCTGGTGCAGCCGCTCCAACCTTGATTGTGCCCGTCGAAGCTCCCGATGGAGCGCTTCCGACAGAAGGACGCAGCGATACAGTATTTTCTAGCAGGCCAACGGATACTGCTCAGCCTGTCCCACCGATTCAACAGGCGGTGCCCGTTCTATCCACAATACCGCACACGACCATTGATGACCTGCTGGCACTACGCATTGCGAGCGATCCTCAGATCTCGCCGGATGGGTCGCTCATCGCATTTACGGTGTTGGAGAGTGATGGCGAAAAGAATACGACGAGCAGCGCACTCTGGCTGGTTGGCAGCGCAGGAGGAAAGGCACCCTGGCAGATTACCGGCGGAGAGCACCACGATACGACGCCGCGCTGGTCGCCGGATGGACGCACACTGGCATTCTTGAGCGACCGCACGGGAACAACCCAGGTCTACCTGCTGTCGATGGATGGTGGCGAGGCACGACAATTGAGCAAACTGGCACATGGGGTAAGCGAGTACAGATGGCGTCCCGATGGACGAGTGCTGCTCGCGCACAGCGCGTGGGGGCCGGCTGACGAGCAGCGCGGGCCAGATCGTAGCAACGAGGTACAGATCTTTACGCGCCTGGATGCGCACTGGGACGGGCTGGGATACAAGCAGGGCAGGTATCAACAGCTCTGGCTGCTGCCGCTCGATGGACCAGCCATACGCCTTACGTCGGAGCCGGTCAACCTTGAGCAATCGTGCTGGTCGCCGGATGGGACGGAGATCGTCTTCTGCGCCAACCGGCGTCCCGATCCCGATCTGAGCGTCAGCCGGGCGCTGTGGGTGCTAACGGTCGCGACGGGACAGATGCGCCGCCTGACGCTGGAGGAAGGCCTGGCGCAGGTACCCGCGTGGTCGCCGGATGGTCAGTCGATCGCCTATCTCTATACGGGCGATCAGACCGAGGCAGGTAACATGTCGCCCTGGCTGGTGCAGGCCGATGGCAAAGGCACGGCACGACTGATCGTGCAGGGCGCGGAGAGCATCACGTGCCAGATGTGGGTGATCGACGAACTGCGCAGCGAATACCTGCCCCAGATACAATGGTACCCAGGGAGCAAATCGCTGCTCGTTCCAGTACAGGAGCGCGGGCAGGTGCACCTGTACCGTATTGATACGGAGTACAATCGGTTAACCCGCCTGACGAGTAGCAACGGGCGCTACCTGGCTCCCCAGCTCAGCCGCAATGGGCAAACGATCGCGCTGGTACGAGCTGACTGGTTTACGCCTGGCGACATCTGGAGCATGGACAGTGCCGGGAAGAGTCCACGCAAGCTGACGGGCGTCAACGATGCATTCCTCAAAAGCCATCAGTGGGTCCGACCACGGCGCATCACCTGGAAGAGCTTCGATGGATTGGAGATCGAGGGCTGGTTGTATCTCCCCCAGTTGCCGGAGAACGTCAAGGCACCGTTGATCCTCGCGCCACACGGTGGTCCGTCACTGGCATGGGGAGATACGTATTCCCACGAGTTCCAGGTGCTGGCCGGGCGTGGCTACGCGGTACTGGCGCCCAATCCGCGTGGGAGCGCCGGGTATAACGAAGCCTTCACGAGGGAGGTCCTCAACGACTGGGGCGGCGACGATTTCCAGGACCTGATGGCGGGCCTCGACCACATCATCGCGACAGAGCCAATCGACGAAACACGTCTGGGAATCGGCGGCCTGAGCTATGGAGGCTACATGACCAACTGGGCGATCACGCAGACGACGCGCTTCAAAGCTGCCGTGAGCCGTAACGGCATCAGCTCTATCGCCAGCGCGGCGCTACTCTCAGACCAATCGATCTGGCTCAATCTCAACATGAGCGATGCGGAGATGCAGGTGCAACGCTCGGCGTTGACGCACGTCGACAAGATCGCCACGCCGCTGCTCCTGCTACACGGGGAAGATGATCTACGCTGCCCATTCAGCGAGTCGCTACAACTGTTTGTCGCCCTGCGCCGCCTGAAGCGTACCGTCGAGCTGGTCAAGTATCGGCATGTCAGCCATCTCATGGACTGGCCTGAGGTTGGTACGCCCCGGCAGCGCGTCGACCGGTTGCGCAGAACGGTGCAGTGGTTCGAGCATTTTGTCTAAACAGAGCACGTTCCACTCTGTCCATTCGTAAATAATGGTGGCAGGGAACATGATGTTCTCTGCCACTCTATCAGCCCGGAATAAGATTGACACTTCCCCGCTTGAAAAGCAGGGGAATTCTTCCTTCGACCAGGAGGCTTGCTCCTTCCCCTCACGAGCAAAAAGTAGAGGTCCCCTATCCAGAAGCGTTTCACTCCGAGGAGTGGGTTCCCGTATGCCCTACGGTACGTTCCAATGCCTTGTCTAAGATGTTGCACGCCGCGTTATGATCGCGATCGAGTACCACACCGCAGCTCGTGCAGATGTGTGTGCGCACGCTCAAGCTTTTCTTGATGCGTGTGCCACACTCCGAACAATCCTGACTGGTGTAGTGTGGTGCGACTTTGATCACGGTGATGGCATGCATCGCACCATAGGCGCAGACCCAGGTGAGAAACAAACTCCATGCTACATCATTGATCGATTTCGCGAGATGGTGATTGCGCACCATATTGGCTATCTTCAAGTCTTCAAAAGCAATCAGATCGTGAGATGTGATCAGCGCGTTTGCCTGCTTTCGGGCAAAATCTTCACGCTGCCTCTGGACCTTGAGATATCCCTTTGCCAGTTGCTTTCTGGCCTTCTTGCGATTGCTGCTCTTCTTCTGTTTGCGGGAGAGTTGGCGGTGCAACCGCTTGAGTTTCTTTTCTGCCGATGCGTAGAAGCGCGGGTTGTCAACCGTTCGCCCTTCTGAGTCGGTGTAGTAGGCTTTGAGTCCTACATCAATGCCCAGATCGACGCCGGTAGGAACGTGCTCAATCACGCGCTCTGCCTGCACTGCGAACTGACAATAGAACCCATCTGCACGCTTGATAATGCGTACCCGTTTGAGTCTCTTCACAGGAAAGGTCTCGATATCACGCGTGCCCACAAGGCGCAATCTTCCTATCCTGCAGCCATCGGTGAAGGTGATGTGCTTGCCATCTCCGTCCAGCTTCCAGCCTGTTGTTTTGTATTCCACCGAGCGATTATCGTGCTGGAAAGTGGGATAGCCCTTCTTCCCAGGTTTCTTTGTTTTGCAGTTGTCATAGAAACGGGAGATGGCAAACCATGCGCGGTCTGCTGCTGCTTGACGTGCCTGGGAGTTGAGAGAAGAGGCAAACGAGTACTCGCGGGCGAGAACAGCACAGTAGCATTGAAGATCGTTCTTTGAGACGCCACGCTCATCCATCCACTTACGTAGACAGGTATTACGGATGAACTGCACAACTCTGAGAGCCTCCTCAATTGCGGCGTATTGCTGTTTCGTGCCATCTATCTTGTACTCGTAGATCAACATTAGCTTTTACTCTGCCTCTCAATATATGCGCTTACCGTGTCCTGGCTGACGAATCCCGCCGTGCTGTAGAACGTTGATCGTGTCCAGAGCGATGGCATTCTCATCAAATGGGGAAAGGTTTCTCTCAGATCATGAGAGGAACGACCCTTGATGAGCCTTGCAATATCGGTTGGCAAGGTATAGGGATTCGTTTGAATGAAGAGATGCACATGGTCTGGTTGGATAGCGAGCTGAACGATCTGCCAGCCATTTTCTTGCGCAACCTCTTCAATGATCTGCTTGAGACCGTCATACACTGGCCCTACCAGAACTTTTTTTCGCCGTTTCGGGCAGAAAATGAGGTGGTAGAGCATGTGGTGAACGGTATGCTGTTCGTGAATATAGTTCTCGTCCATGTTGATAAGTATGGCAGATACAACTAGAGTTGTCAACAGTTTTCCCTCTATGCCCATCACGCCGCCAACAGGCGCGAGCCATTCATCCCCGCTCTCTGCGAGACGGGGCTTTCTGGCTTGTTCGTGTAAGCAATCTTGCTAGCGGGAAACGAAGAGCTGCACGATATAGAAAACGGAGGCAGCAGCAAGAAAGAAACTGAAGACGCCCGTGACGGCACGCGAAACCGCAAACGTCCCGGTGCGTGGACGGATACAGAAGAGCGCCGTGCGCATCGTCACGATGAAGATGCCCACCAGGAATAAGAAGTTCAGAACCCGCACAGGAAACGCGCCATTGAACATAGCAAAGGTCAGAACGACGGCCCCAAAGGTCAACAGGGCGCCGACAATATCGAGGGCCGCGAATCCTACGAAAGAGATCTCATCGAAAGAGTGTGAAAGCAGCCTGGGCGTCATGCGCCAGATGATGAATAGCCCCCCTCCATACGCAATGAGGCTCAGCAACGTCCATAGAACATTCTGCATATATCTTTCATCCCCACACAATTTGGTAGTCATAACACGGTACATCTGTGCCTCTCGGCACTTGTACAGCAAAGGTACTATAACAGTACAGCCTGTTTTTCCTGTCAGGCCATTGTACCACGCCAACAGTGGCACTGTGACCATTCAGCGTGTATTGCCGGTGCGAATCTTTCCCGTTTAGCCTGGCATTCCATACGCTTGTAGACACTCTCTAACAACGGATCAGGCCGTGGGAATGGCACAAAATCGGGACTCTCTGGTGAGAGGCATTGCATGTGATACGGAGAGATTGCGGTACCAGGCAAAGAGGTACATGATATGGCTATTTTTTGACGGTTGTGTTACAGTAGAACAGGAAAACAAGCAGATGCAAGGGAGATCACCCATGGCAGAACTGGTCTGGAAAGGCAAGCGCTGGCCTCTCGACCATCATGCGCACTCCTCATCCGAGTCGGCTCTCGTGTATCCAGCACCGTCTCTGATCACCCAGGCTTACTACTATGGACAGGCAAGAGAGATCCAGGCAGGCGCAGAATGCTCATCGCCTTCCAGCTGGTACAACCGCCTGCTTCATGGCGATAAGAGCAGTATCTTGCCAGCCCTGCAACCTGAGTTTGCAGGCGCCGTCGACCTGATCTACATCGACCCACCCTTCATGACTGGTCGCACGTTTAGCACCGGAGAGCGGGTTGCTTACAGCGATACCTGGAAGAACGACCTGGATCGCTACCTACAATGGCTGTATGAGACGCTGCACCAGCTCTACACACTGCTCGCGCCGGAGGGGAGCCTCTATATCCATCTCGACTGGCGCGTTACCCATTATGCAAAGATCATGCTGGACGAGATCTTCGGTACGAGCATGCAGGTCAATGGCCCAGGTTTCAAAAATGAGATCATCTGGCACTACCAGTCGGGCGGGCGCTCACAGAAATATTTTGCGCGCAAGCACGACACCATCTTGCTGTACACAAAATCCAGCCAATACTGTTTTCATGGTGAGCGCGTGGGCGTACGACGGGGCAAGCAGAAACGCAACCATATGCGCAAGGAGGTGGGACTCGATGGTCGTGTCTCATGGAGCATTCGTTCTGCCGGTCGCATCTACACATACAGCGAAGACGCTACAATGGCGCTGGCCGACGTCTGGAGCGATATCGGCCATCTTCACCAACGAGACCCCGAGCGCACCGGGTACGCGACCCAGAAGCCAGAGGCCCTACTAGAACGGATCATCCTGGCATCCTCCGAAGAAAATCATCTCGTGCTTGATTGTTTCTGCGGCAGTGGAGTCATGCCCGCCGTAGCCGGGCGTCTGGGGCGACGCTGGATTGCCATCGATAAAAGCGAGCTCGCCATCGCAATGACGCGCGAACGCCTGCAGGCTGACGAACAAATGCAACCTTTTGCATTGCAATACGTGAACGAAAAGGGACACATATTGGACGCCTTTCAAAAGAGCAAGTAGTAAATCGCCATACAGCGATATACTACACTTGCCGACTGGTGCGCCAACATTCTCTGCAAGCAAACCTGTACAAGATATGGTACAAGGGACCGGGCAGTAATAAGCGCGGTATCCATAAGATAGGTGAAGAGAGTATGCTAGAGCTACTAGAGCAATTATTCAGACAGGTACGATCCTACGCGCAAGCAGAGCGCTATGATCGCCAGCAGGTCTATCAGGTGTCGCCCAGGCGCACTACGATGCAATTCGATCGTGACGCGGAGGATATGATCATTCAGGGGCTGGTCGATAGCAACATCGGCTTCGAGGTTATCACAGAGGAAAGGCCAACATCCATCACCGCCCCCCATCCCCCCTATCGCATCGTGATCGACCCCATCGACGGCTCACAAAACATAGCGCGCGGGCTGATGACAGCGGCGGTCGCGCTGGCGGTCCTGCCCATCGACGAGCCGGTATTGCCCGAGAACGTGCAATGGGCGCTGGTGGGTGAACTCTTCAGCGGCACCGTCTACCAGGCGACGCGTGGGAACGGCGCATTTCGCAACGAACGGCGCTGCCAGGCCAGTTCTGTCAAACACATTAAAGATAGCCTGGTTGGCATCAACCTGGACGAGCGCGATCAGCGTATTCTGCACGCGCTACTCCTGGAGAAGCCAGCTTTCGGTGGCATACGGCGGACTGGAAGTGCGGCCATCGACTGCGTGTACGTAGCCAGCGGTACCTACGACGCCTATATTGATGTTGGCGATGTGCTTACCGGCGAATCGTTCCTGGCATCGTTAAGCATCGTCCTTGAAGCGGGGGGCGTCGTCAGTGATCAGGAGGGCAAGGCTCTGCGGCCCATCACGGGACTGACCGAAGGGTATTCGATCGTTATTGCCGGCACCAAAGGGCTTCACGCTGAGATTCTGGCAAAGATTCAGGCACCCCCAAAAAAGTGAGCCATCTCATGGGGATGATCACGTAGCCGCGTGATACTCTGGACAGAAATAATAATGTATAGTTGTCTTGTATCATATTAGTATATCGGTATTTTCAAGAGAAAAGCTCTATGCCTATGAAGGACTCGCGTATGAAACTACAAAAACATCAGAGTGTGCAAAAATATGTATCGGCGCTCATATACAGCGGACTGGCGCTTATGCTGCTCCTGTTGAGCGCATGTGGTTCCAGCACTTCAACAACGCCGGTAAATAGCGGATTAACTGGAGCCATTGCCACGCCAGCAATCGACCCGGTCCTCACAAGCCAGGGAACAGCCCAGCTACAATCCTTCCAGCAGTGGATCGGACTGCTCAAGCAGTACGGCGGCGACACCACGACGTACCAGCAACAGTATAGTGTGGATCTGCAGGCACTACAGCAAGCGAAAACGAACGCTGATTACAGGAGTGCGTTGAACGCCTTGAACGGCCAGGTCAATGCGATTCAGATCCCTGCAATGAAGATAGAAGATCAGAAGTTGCAGCAACAGCTCAAGCAAGAGGTCACTGCCTGGGGGCAGCCGCACAAGCATTACAATGCCTACGACAACACCAATTATCCGCTTGGCTACGAGTATGGCAATAACGGCATCGGCGGCTGGGTCCAGGGTGACCTGACTTCAGCGAAGACGCTGGCCGACTACCAGCAGGCCATTGAAAATCTGAATATGTACCTGTCCAACTTCCAGGCGATGAAAGACAACTCGAAGGACAGCACACCGTACAACAAAGTGCACCAATCCGATCTCGAACTGATACAGCACTACGGCAAGACCAATCAGAAAGTGGTTGTCGTCTCTCTCGAAGAGCAGGCCATGCGCGTCTATGACAACGGCAAGCTCGTCAACGCCTTCCTGGTTACAACGGGCCGGCCCGATCGCCCGACGCCGCCGGGAGTCTGGTGGGTCGAGAGCAAACAATCGCCCACCGTATTCAAGTCAGGAGTGCCACAGGGGTCGCCCGACTGGTATCCCGACACGCCGATTAACTACGCCATGCAGTTTCATAGCGAGGGGTACTTCCTGCACGATAGCTGGTGGCGCGATGACTACGGTCCCGGAACCAATTACCCGCACGCTGACTCCAGCGGTGACTCATTCTCGTCGCAGGGCTCGCATGGCTGCGTGAATCTTTCGAAGACTGACGCAGGTTGGCTCTATGGATTTGTAAAGTTATATACGAGTATCATCATTTATTAACAAAAAAGAGCGGAGCCGGTTCAACCGGTTCTCCGCTCTTTTGCATGCATAGCCCGAAGAGTTGTGTCGTCTAATTCTGAGGCTTCAATATAGCACTGAAGCCCTGCCACATACCCGAGAACATAGCGTAGGACATACGCTGGAAGTTCGCAGGCGAGGAATCGGCGATGTAGACATACTGGCTATCACCACCACGCACCACAAAAATATGTCCGCCGGGATAATAGACGCTATCGCGCACACCCACGATAATTGGTGACCCCTGGTTAGCGATGTTCACGAGGTCCTGCACGGTACGGGTATGGCTGGCATCGGTAGTAAAGCCAAAGGTCGCAGCGGTCTGGGCGATACCCTGTTCGCGCAAGAGGCCGAGTTGCACATCCCAGACGCCCAGCGCGAGCTCCTTTTGCAGCACATCGGCGGCGATCAGATGACGTCCGTAGGCGTTCATGACCATCTCCATGGCGATACCCGAACACGAGGAGTAGCTCCAGACCTGCCATTGATAGTCACTGTAGTACTGATCGCGCAGGGCAGAGTTGATACGCTGCAAGCGGAGACTCGCCGTCAATGGGAGAGTCTGATACTGGATGACCGGGCGCACATCGGCAGGCTGCGTATAGGCTTGAAAGGTCAGATTCAGATCGTGAGAGATGCTCTGGATTGGCCCTTCGCCCAGCGTCGTCTGCATGAAGAGTGTGAGCACGAGCATGATCAAGAAGCCCAGAGAAACGAACGTACGGCGACGCGAGTACCAGGCAGGGGGCAGGGTAAACGCAGGCACCGGCTTTTCGATTGCCACGATATTTCCTTCATGCAGGTGCAAAATAGCGGTAACGTGGCTATCAAGCGGGTGAGCGGGTAAGCTCAACTGGGTAGCGAGTCTTTGTCTATGACGGGAGTACTCACGCCAGGCTCCGATGAGGAAGGTGGTAATGATCAGCAGCATCACCCCTAGCAAGAGGGTTGTGATGATGACAGACAACATACGTAAACCTCTCTAAAAAATTTGATAGTAGCGATTTCACTGCGTTTAGTATAACTCACCTCGCCAATGGGAGCTATATTTAGGCCAAAAACAGCCACATAGGGCTATTATTTTTGCCCTTTATTTCGATGAGATCAGCCTCGCTGGTAACCACGCAGATCCTCCCTTCTGTAGAGATACTACGCAAGGAGGGTTGCAAAAGGTTCCCATTTTTAGGCTCAATTTACTCCAGGTACTGTATTACGCACTTCATAGAGCAGAAATGCAGCCGCGTGCTCTCTGGACGCACTGCGCAGCGCGCGTGTACCTTCCGCGTGCAATAGAGATTTGCGCACGAAAGCAGGACATCTTCTTGTGACGTATGGCAAACATGACACTGTGTATCAACCTGTGTCTCTGTGTTTTCTTGTTTTTTGATGGTGGACATAGATACCTTCTCCTGACCAGACTTCTACATAGACCACACCGAATATTTTTCGGTTACGAAGAGAGTTTAGAAGGAAAAAGTGGGGAATGCAATATTGTGAGGGGGGCGCTGAAAATGGTCCTATTCCCTTTGCATTGATCATTCGTTTCCTCATTTATATCCAGCGCAGAGAATACGTGTGCTATACAATAGTGACACGACAGATGTTTCGTTCTGATCCGATCACTACTGAACAATGTTCTCAACGTCAAGCGACGCTTTCTGATGATAAGGAGCTGTAACCATGTTCTACATCGGCTGCCCAATGTGGGGATATAAAGAGTGGACGGGGAGCTTTTTCCCCGCGCGTACGCCCGCCAGCGACTTTCTGCGCCTGTATAGTCGGCGACTGAATACAGTGGAGGGAAACACCGCCTTCTACGCGCTTCCGTCGGCGGAGACGGTGAGTCGATGGCGGCAGGAGACGCCGGAGACGTTTCGCTTCTGTCCCAAGGTGTCGCGCGATATTAGCCACGCGGCACGATTGGATGAGAGAAGGGACGAGGCGCTGGCCTTTGTGGAGCGCATGCGCGGGTTGGGGACGCGGCTGGGACCGATCTTTCTGCAGCTCCCCCCGGCGTTTGGACCGGCTCAGCTCGCGCAGTTGCAGGCGTTTCTCGACTTCTGGCCGAGAGAGGTACGCCTGGCGGTGGAGGTGCGCCATCCTGACTTTTTTGCACAGGCACACGCGGCGAAACTAAATGAGCTGCTCGATCGGTATAATGTGACACGGGTGCTGATGGATACACGCCCCATACGCGTCGGCCCGGCGAAAGAGCAACAGGTGTTGCAGGCAAGGGAACGGAAGCCGGACCTCCCGCTGCAGATCGCGCTCACCAGCGACATTGCCTTTGTGCGCTACATCGGCAATCCAAGCATGGAGGTGAACGAGCGCTTCCTTGCGGAATGGGCACGGCAGTTGGGGCAGTGGCTCACGCAAGGCATAACGGTCTACGCCTTCTGCCACAGTCCATTCGAAGAGCACTCGCCCGGTATCTGCGCCGAGCTCTATAAAAGGGTTGCGGCCCTCGTTCCGCTTCCACCCTTACCAGGGCAAACGGGAACGGAATTTGAGCAGGCTCGTCTGTTTTGACAATTGATGGGGAATAATCAAGAGCTTCTTTGCAGAAACGACGGAGGGAACAGCCATTGAGCAGGCATTGAGAGATATGTGCATTTTCTAGAGGTTCTTTTGACTTCTTACGCGCTACACTACTGAAGTAGGAGCAAAATCCTCGAGGCCACAACAGCTTTTTCAGTATAGCGGCGGAAGAAAGTGCAGCGATGAGTTCCATATCACACATCCAGCCAATCGAGACGGCGGTAGAGCCAACATGGCAGCGCTATCTTTTTGATAGTCTGTTCGCCATTGTGGGATCGTTGTTGATCACTGCAATTATCGCCCTATTGCACCTGTATCCACGCATTCCCAATATCTCAATTCTTTACCTGCTGATCGTCTTAGGATTGGCAAGCTCGCGCGGACGGTACGCGGCTATTGTAGCATCGATCATTGCCTTTCTTTCCTTCGATTTCTTCCTGGTGCCGCCACTCTACGTGTTTACTGTTGCGCATGCGGAGGAGTGGATAGCACTCTTCGCTTTTCTGGTGACGGCCTTATTAACGGGACAGATGGCATCAACGCTACGACTACAGGCGCAGGAGGCGCGCCGTCGCGAACGTGAGACGGGCATTCTCTACGAACTCGTGCGCACAACGAACAACGACGAGAGGCTTGAGCAGCAACTCAATACTATCGCCAATGCTATCGTGACGGTCTTTTCGTCGTGGGGGATACGCGAGTGCGATCTTCTCCTGCCCGATTACTATGGGATACTGACCATGCAGGCCAGTGCGCCACGTTCTACACAACAGGTCGGGCTGCCAATTGACGAAAAGGAGATCGCGTTGCAGGTGATGAAGAGTGGGAAAGCCATCGGACTACACGATGTCGCCCTTGCTCCACAGCGACTGCCCGGTTTCTCGCCACGCATCATCATTCACAGTTCGACGGCTGGCTACGCTGCGCGTGTGCGCCTGCTGCCACTGAAAATAGGGCAGCAGGTTGTCGGCGTCCTGCGTCTACGCATCGAGGGCGGTCCATTTCACCCGGCAACTGAGGAGTCGCTACTGGAAGAGCAGGAACGGGCTGATCCGCGCACAACCTTTTTCTGGACCTTTCTCGATCAGGCGACCTCGGTGATCGAGCGCGCACGCCTGCGCCGCGAGAGCATGCATGTCGAGGTACTCCAGCGTACCGATGCACTGCGTAAGGCGCTGCTCTCGTCAGTCTCGCACGATCTACGCACGCCGCTTTCGTCAATCAAGGCGGCGGCCAGTAGCCTGTTACAGCAGGATGTGCAGTGGAGCGAGGAGGAGCGGCACAGCTTCGCGCAGGCTATCGAGCGTGAAGCCGATCGGCTGAACCGGCTGGTGGGGAATCTGCTCGATATGTCTCGCATCGAAGAGGGCGCACTGAAGCTTGAGAAGGACTGGTACGGGGTCGCCGACCTGATGCAAGATACGCTAGAACGGATGCAGCCTCTTTTGCAGCAGCGCGAGGTTCATACTCATATAGACAAGAACCTGCCGATGATCGAATTTGATTATGTGCAAATGGACCAGGTATTCACCAACCTGATCGAGAACGCCGTCCGCTACACGCCAAAGGGGACACCAATCGATATAGCTGTGCAAAGAGAGGGAAAGCAGATCCTCGTCACTGTGGCTGATCGCGGTCCGGGCATTCCTGCCGTCGATCTTGAGCGCGTCTTCGACAAGTTCTACCGTGTGCAGCGGGATAAACATAACGGGAACTACCCGACCGGAACGGGACTGGGGCTGGCCGTCTGCAAAGGCATTGTCGAAGCGCATGGCGGACGCATCTGGGCCAGTCCGCGCGATGGCGGTGGCGTCGTCTTCTCGGTCCTGCTGCCGATCAGCCAGACGGAGAAGCTCTCCGCTCAATAAGAAGAGAGAACCCTCTCAACCGACTCTCTTCCAAATTCATGGACAAGTGTATGATAAATCCCCATTAATGTACCTCCACCCCAAGGCCCATGAGAAAACACGAACTCACACACATCTTCTAGAGTAAAAGGAATAGCAAAAAGCTTTTTGTTTTCCATTTTATCTTTTACTCCTATTTGCCAGTTTTTCATAATTTCATGGGCAGTTTTTGGCGATTTCATTAACCCACGTAATCCGCACATATAATATTCTGTATCCAATCCAAAGCCAAGAAAAAGAATATCAGATACAGAAAAATCACTGTTTTCAATTAAGCCTAATTCTTCAAAAAGGCCACGACATGCACAACGATAGACATCTGGTGCATCACTGATCGTGCTTCTATCCAATGGTCTGCTTAATCCTTCTTCAACTGATGTCATGAAATATCCAGGGCGTACCCCCAAATTTCCTTCTCTCTGAGCAAATAAGATATATCCATCTACAGTAAGAAGAGATAAACCGATCCCGAAAGGGATGGGAAGAGAGGGAAAAAGAATTTCCCAATCATATCCCAGGATATACTTTTCCCGAAAGATATTCTCCTTCAAACATCTATTCTTTGCTAAGATGGTAAAATAATCTGTGGGAAGAAACCACAAGTTCAACTTCATGTGTTCATGGACGGGTTCTCTACTCAATTGGTAGTTGGCAAGATGGTAGATATCCCCATTCCATTGAAGCAGCTTCCCGTTTATCTCATTTTGTGCTTGTTCTTTCTCTATTCTTCCTCTCGTTTGTTCTATCTCTTCAATAAATCTTATTGGACGAGAATCATAGAAAGTACGAATGTTCTGCGGGGAATATGTTTCCGTTCCATTCCCATCAAGCACTATTAAAGTGGTTTCAAGTTTTCCAAAAGAAAAAAAACCATTACTCTCCAAAGCAGGGAGAGGTTTTTTATCATCTGTCATACGGTGTCTTAACCCCAATTTCCTTGGCATATCGATCTTCGCATCATACTGCGGTGCTAAATCGTGTATGTCGCAGCCAATGACCTGTGCAAGTTTGACGCGGTCTCTCCTTGGAATAACTTGCTCGCCAGCAATATAGTGACGCAACGTCCCTTCAGGAATGCCGGATTCACGAGCTGCTTCTCGCTGATTTAGTCCAGCGACCGCAAGCAACATCCTGAGCTTGTTCGGGTGTGGTGCTTCTTGCATTGCACGCTCCCTTTCGGCAAAATCTGAGCGATTTTTGGTGACTGTGTGATGACATCTGGACGATTTATGATCACATTTGAATGATTTATGGGCAATTACTTGCCATTTTTTCCCTGCTCATTGGGTAGACTTCTGAGAGAAGCGAGAAGGCACTCTATCCCTCCTGACTCTGATGGTTGGTATGGTTGGTGTCTCCAACGTCTCCACGAGATGGAGGTTTACGAGGTCCTCTCGGTCCTGGCTTGCGCGGGGTAGCAAGGAATTTCTCTAGAGAGTCAGAATACACAAACCACTCGCGGCTGAGTTGAAAGCCCTCTAGAGTGCCCTTTCTGAGCAGTTGTGCGAGATAAATCCTCGTCAAGCCCGACCGCTCTGCGGCTTGCGGCGTTGTTAGGTACTCGCGGTTTGTATCAATGTTTTTGAGCATACGCACCTCATAGCGGCTTTCAAAAGATCCCATGAGAGAAGTGTAGCATAATTAACATCCCTTGACAAATCTTTTTTCTCAAGATACAATATTCTCAGGATAATTATTTTTCTGAGAAATCTAATGGAAAGGTGCTTATCGACTAACGGTCAGACGGCGACGGAGCGGCATATGGGTAGGCAGATGCCGGTTTGGCAGAAGGAAAGGCAGTAAGCATAGAGGTAGGTCGTCACCTCTGGCGGCTCCCTCATCCCTGGCACCTCGTCAGAGTGCTAGAGATGAGGGATGGACCCTCAAAAGTGAAATGAGTGAAAACAAGAACTCAATGAGGTGTGCGCCCCGCTCCAATGCTCTGGTCGGGATTGGAGCGGGACTAGCCTACAAGAAGGAGTCATCTTCATGCAGACTGATACTATTGTACCAACAAATGAAGTCATCGTAAAAAAGTTAGCGAAGGCGTTGTGTGATGAGGATGGTTACGCCAATGAATCCCACAGCACGTTCGATCAAATGCAGGTCACAACCGTTGTCCCTTTACTGTCCGCCTTGCTAGAAAATCCTGAGTTCCAGAGAGGATTGGCAATCGGGCACGAGTTCTTTGATGAGAGTTATGAGGAAGCCCCACTCACTGAAGACGAGATAATTAAGGAAGTGGAAGGAAACTTGAATCGTCGTATGGTTGAACAAGATAAAAAGATCGCTCGTGTAATGGGCGATGAGCCAACCTCCTACTTCTACAACCTTGGATTTGTGATGGGGACCATCGACAAAGGACTCACCTATACACGCTAGCACGGCTTCAGGAGTGGCGAAAGGAGAGCGGCATCATGCAACTGGTTGAACAGCACGTCATTGATCGCAACGATCCACGTTTTCCCGTGCTTGATGCCGCTGCCTTTGCGTCGAAGAATTTGTACAATGCAGCGAACTACGAGTACCGACAAGCCTTCATTCACCAGGGGATTTATCTGAACTACAACGAGGTGCAGAAACGCATGCAGTCGAGTGACTCGTACAAAGCACTACCAGCCAAGGTCAGTCAACAAATCCCGATGGTACTTGACCGAAACTGGAAGGGCTTTCGAGAGGGGTTAGAAGCGTACTACGAAGACCCTTCTAAGTTTCTAGGGCGGCCCAAGTTGCCAAAGTACAAGCACAAGACGCAAGGTCGTAACATCCTGGTCTACACGATCCAGGCCATTAGCAAACGAGGCTTGAAACGTGGGCTCATTCAACCCTCGATGCTTCCGATTGAGGTGCAAACGAAGCAAAAGGATGTCGATCAAGTTCGGATCGTGCCGCGTTCGGGCTTCTACGTCGTGGAGGTGGTCTACGGGAAAGAGGTCAAACAGGCAGAAGTCAATCCTGCTTTTTACGCTGGTATAGACATTGGAATGAGTAATCTGGTTGCGCTCACCTCAAACAAGCCACATTTCAAGAGCATCCTTGTTAACGGGCGTCCAGTGAAGTCAGTCAACCAATTCTATAACAAGCGTAAGGCAGACCTACAGAGCAAGCTCGGTCACACCGGTACAACGAAGCGTATGGAGCGCATGACGAACAAGCGGAACAGGCGTATCGAACAGTATATGCACACTGCCAGCAAAAAGATTATTGATCTGTTGGTAAAAGAGGGGATAGGCGTACTGTGCATCGGGAAGAATGACGCCTGGAAGCAAGAGGCAAACATGGGCAAGCGCACAAACCAGAACTTTGTTCAGATCCCTCACGCTCGTTTTATTGCGATGTTAACCTACAAGGCGGAACTGGTAGGCATTCGCGTCGAGATCACAGAAGAGTCCTACACGTCAAAGGCATCACTCTTGGACCTGGACCCGTTACCGAAATGGGAGAAGGGCAAGAGCAATGAGAAGCACACCTTTAGCGGCAAGCGCGTGAAGCGTGGACTCTATCGCACATCCAGTGGACGCTACGTGAACGCCGACATTAACGGTGCTGGTAACACGATCAGAAAAGTAGCCCCTGATGCCTTCGGGTCGGAGGGGGTAGAGGATGGTAAAGCGGTGCTTGCATCGCTGGTAGTCCATCCGGTGAGGATTGTCGTTCCCCTCACGAAGCCGAAAAGCACACGTTTGGCGACGAAAGCAAGCGGTCAATAGAACGCGAGATTTCGCTACCCAACGCTATAGTTTTTTGGAACTATAACCAGCATCATCCAGGGTCGTCTCGATCAGTTGCAGCGAGACCTGATCGGGATGATAACGCAGATGGACCGTCTTTGTGGGAATGTCGGTATTGACTTTTTCCACGCCGGGGAGCGCGCCGAGCGAGGTGTCGATCGTCTTGACGCAGTGCTCACAACTCACATCGGGAACGGATAGCGTGATCTCCTGTACCTCTGCCATCGTAAAATCCTTTCAACAGCCGCAGTGGGCTAGATACTCTTTTTTAGCGATTTCCTGCAATATTGTAGAGCTGGACCAGTTCCTGGATAACCTCGCCTTCGCGGTCGCCCTTGATCCCTTCGGGCACGCAGGTCTGCAGGTGTCCCTCTAACACGATGCTTTCCAGCTTCTCCAGGGCTTTACGCACGGCGTATGTCTGGCGCAGTACATCGACGCAGTATTTATCCTCCTCCACCATTTTACGGATGCCAGCGACGTGGCCCTCGATATAAGAGAGTCTCTTCAAGACATCTCGACGACGTTCATCTTGCATAGTACCCGACACCTTTCTCCATTGAATACGACTGCGATTCCCAAAAAGAAGCTTTCTACACGGTACTATACCATACCCCCTGGGATGGGGTCAAGAGCGTTTGACCTTAAGGGTTTTGTACGATTGACACGCCGGATTAGAGTTCTAATAGAGGCACTATTTCACTTTTCTATTTAGAAGGGCCAGTGAGAGACATATGGCATCGACGCAACCAACATCGCCGATTGCGGACGAGCAGGGGCAGGCGGGGCCGAAGAAGAGACGGCGTCTGCTTATTATATTTTTGGCATTCGTAGTTGTCGTTCTCCTCGTCGGCTGGCAGGTAGTGAGTACGCGCGGCAACAACACAGATCCAAAGGTAGCGGGTCGCCCGTTGTCCAATCCACAGACGCATCTGCACACGGTAGCGGTAGGAGATAGGCCGGGCACGCTCTACCTCGGCACGCACTACGGCATCTTCACCAGTACCGATGATGGGCGCACGTGGCCACAGGCACGCGGCGTGCTAAATACGCTCATGGTAACGACCATCGCTACCAGTCCTGGGGATGCTAATATGCTGGCGCTCATTGGTATCCCCAGCGTCACGGGAGGAGCGGCTGCCGGCACCTATTTTAGCCAGAACGGAGGCGCGAGCTGGACGTTGCGCAATCCGCCCAACCTCTCGCAGGCGGCGTACCCTTACACAATAGTGGCAAGCAAGGCCAACGATCAGCATTTTTACGTCTACTACCTGTACGCGGGCTGGTTCGAGACGCGGGACATGGGACAACACTGGCACCCCTTCGCCCAGGGTAATCTGACGGCTATGCAGACACCTTCTCTGCTCACATTCGCCAACAGTCCGAATCACCTGCTACTGGGCGGAGATCAGGGGCTTTTCGAGAGCAAGGATGACGGGCAAACCTGGCACACGCTTGCCGCCGTGCAGGGCGACGTCTATAGCCTGGTGTCCTCAAAGACATCGCCTGCGACCATCTTTTGCGCAACCGACCAGGGGCTGTACACATGGCAGGACGGAGCGACACTGATCCGGCAGTTGCCCGGCACAACCATCTTCTCACGGCTGGCTGTCGACGCAACGGGCAAGATCCTCTACGGACTCGCGGCGCGCAACCTCTGGTACTCACAGGATGGAGGAGTCACGTGGGCAGAACGCAAACAGTTCCAGAGGGGAGACTTTACCGCGATGCTCCTCGATCCTCAACAGGCAAGCAGGCTCTACATAGGCTTCTTTCTCCCGGCGCAGGTAGTCTACACCTCCGATAGTGGCAAGAGCTGGCATGTTCTAACAGACAGCACAACACCTTAAGGCGGAAAAATAGGGATTCATCCTAATAGACACCCAGCGGAACGAGGGATAAGCTACGACGTGTATTCATTCATAGGTGTATTCAGGACAACTATATGAAAGGTGAAAAGATATTTATTATGCAGAATAAAGCATCGCGTGCCTATATAGCACTGCTCGCATCGTGCCTGAGTCTCGGCCTGGTACTCTTTGTCGCAGTCGGGACCGCCTCAGCCCATGCCAAAGTGATCGACTCCACACCGAAGGCCGATTCGACCATCACGAAGGAGCCTGCCAGTATACAGGTCACGACGGCGGAGAACATGACTATCGACCCGAAGCAGACCAATCTATTTGTTTATGGACCCAACGGTGAGCTTATCAGTCTAGGAAACGCCACCATTGATATCAACAACCCGATTCACATGTCCGTGAAGATCAAAACTGGTGCGGGCAATGGTATCTACATTGTACACTGGATCACCAAATCGGCGGACGATGGCGATCCAGATGAAGGCGCATTCGCGTTTACTGTCAATCCCAACGCGGTCCAGGCGCCAGCCAGCAAGCAGACCACCGCAACGAACACGACAGCGATCAGCAATAGCAGTTCTCCCATTGTGCCAGCGATCGTCGTCGGCGTGATCGCCCTGCTGGTCGGTCTGGGAGCAGGCATCGGCATCGGGCGCACACGTCCAGCCGCTGCACGCGTTGATAGCAGCGCAGAGGCGACGCCAGAGGGCAGGGAGACAACGCCCAGGCCGTAAATCAGCTCACTTGCAAGACCTGCCGCATTTTCACTTGACCTCTTAGGATTTCGTGTATATACTTCCTTTCGGGGAGGCCGTAGAAGTCTTTGTTCCTTTACGACCCGTTTGAGGGTACTGCAACAATAATACTATGCGTATACGACCATTCTTCTGGTGCCTGTTGGCCTTCGTGTGCGTGAGCGTGTTTCTTTTTGCGGCGACCAGCCGGGAGCATGCACCCGCTTTGCTGTGGGTGCATGTCGATCAAGAGAAGATCACGGCGGCCAGCCTGACGACACTGGATCTGCATCTCACCGATCCGCAAGGTATCCCCATCGAGGAGGCGCACGTGCTGCCGAATGCGCGCATGACCAATATGGACATGCAGGCCAGCTACAGCACGGTGAGCGCGATAGGAAAAGGCCAATACAAGGTACAGTTGCGCCTGTACATGGCTGGTCCCTGGCTCATTACGCTGCGCGCAAATGCTGATGGCTTTCGTCCTCTAGAGCAGACGCTGCAAGTCAATGTCGTCTAGATCGCAGATCTGCCCCGCGCTTTCCTTGCGAAAAAACACCATTCCGTGCCCGCCGATTTCGTCAAACGGAGCTCAAAGATTTGATACCACTCTATAGCTTGTGCGTCCTTGATAAAAGTGGAGCTTGAGCGTATAGTGGTAGTACGAAATAGAGAAAGCGCATGCATATCAGGGAGAAAGTGAGCTCGTTTGCCATGAACCACTGCCGGAAGATCCGGCGTGGCTTGTAGATCACCATCGACCGAGACAACGCCTATTCCGTTGTCTCTCCGGTGCCACGATGGGCTGCATGACAACAGCCCGTTGGTAGCTGGCCCAACATTTTTACACAGCAAGGCCATTCGTTGCTGAAACCCATATGTTGTTGAACGTGCAAACCGGTGGCTCTCCGCTACCAGAGAGTGTCTTAGCATTGGTAGCATAGCAAAAGCGGTAGGATATCGCAAGAACGCACAAGAAAGGACAGCGAAGAGAGTGGATACATGGACGAGAGTGGCAGCGGCGATCGGAGTAGAGTACCGGGTCCGACTTTCATTCCTCCCCTGGCTGAAGCCGTAGGGCTTCCTGAAAGGAAACCGTGTGAAAAGGATCGCCCATTTCTTTATCACGCTCTTGCAGCGTTGGCACCTCTCCCTCTTCGAAAAAGTTATCCTGGTGAACAGCCTGATGCTGGTCGGAGAGGCGCTGGCGGGACTATGGGTAACGAGCCACAATCTGGAGAGCCAGCACTACCTGATCGACACAAGTTTCATCATCCTGGCAACGCTGCTCACCCTGTTCACCAACATTCTGCTGCTACGTGTGAGCTTTCGTCCCCTCTTCGGTCTCCTCTCGACGATCCGCGAGATCAGCGCGGGCATGACACAGGCCAGGGCGCCACAATCCCGCTCGGACAGCGAGGTCAACGAGCTTGCGGAAGCCTTCAATACGATGCTTGATCGCCTGGAAGATGCGCGCCGCCAACAGGCCACAGTGATTTTACAGGCGCAGGAAGACGAACGGCGGCGCATTGCACTTGAACTGCACGATGAAGCGGGCCAGAACCTTACCGCGTTATTAGTGCACACGGAACTTTTGCAGCAGAGCCTTGCGCAAGCAACTGGGGACAGAGATGGCACGTATCAGCGCCTGGAGTCGGGCCTGCAACAACTGGCAAAGCTGACGCAGGACACGCTGGAAAACATTCGCGTCCTCGCGCAGCAACTGCGACCCAGCGTTCTCGACGATCTTGGGCTGCTGGCGGCGTTCCGCTGGCTGGTCGAAGATAGCGAGGAGCGTTTGCACCTGAACATCGAGTTGCATACCGATGGCATCACGAACGGGGCGCACAGTCTGCCGCCAGACTATGAAACGGCCCTCTTTCGCATCGCCCAGGAGAGTCTGACCAATATCGCCCGTCATGCCCAGACGCAGTACGCGACACTCTCTCTTATCCAGAGCCAGAAGCAGATCTGCCTGTTGATTCAAGACAGAGGTTGCGGCTATGACGCGGCGCAACATCCCACCGGTTCAGGCGTTTTCGGCATGCGCGAACGAGTTGCACTTCTGCATGGTCAATTTACCATCGACACACAGCCTGGACGCGGAACAACGGTGAAGGCGCTTCTGCCTCTTCCTGAAACAAGGGCGGAGCTTACAAAAGAGCCGGTACAGATGCAGATCCAGGCGACGGAGAACTCTTATTATGGCAGCTGAATTCTCAGAGACAGAACCGATTCGCGTCTTATTGGCAGACGACCACGATATTTTGCGACAGGGTTTGAAGTTGCTGCTGGAGGCACAGCCCGATCTACGAGTCGTGGGCGAGGCGCGCACAGGCAAGGGAGCCCTGGAACAGGTTGCAGAGTCGCAGCCAGACATAGTTGTGCTGGATATCAGCATGCCCGATACGGATGGATTGGAGGCGTGCCAGCGGATACGCGGCCAGTATCCAGACACGCAGGTCCTCATACTGACGATGCACGAGAGCGAGGAGTATTTCTTGCAAGCGCTACGCGTGGGAGCGGCGGGCTATCTCGTCAAAAAGGCGGCTCCTGCCGAGCTCTGTGCCGCCGTGCGCACCGTAAAGCAAGGAGGGGCATTTCTCTACCCCGGGTTGGCGAAGGCGCTCATAAGGGCATATCTATCGCCACGAAACGAACCGCTATCGGGTACCGCGCCGGATGCGTCTGCTACAGGCGTACTGGACGTTTTAACGCCGCGTGAACTGGAGGTCTTAAAACTGGTAGCCGGCGGTCACACCAACCAGGAGATCGCGGACCGGCTGGTACTGAGCATCAAAACGGTGCAGGCGCACCGGGCCAATGTGATGGAGAAGCTGGGACTACACGATATCACCCATCTGGTTCGTTTTGCACTGCGTCACGGCTTGATTCAACCTGATAGCTGAACCGGATGATGAGAGACCTGCAGCGACGGCACGCGAGAGTATATAGCGAAATCAGGTAGCTTTTCAATTAAGGATATTAGGAAGAGATAGAGCGCACGGAGAGTGACGAATCTGGAGGATGCACGTTAGTATATAGAGAACGAAATACAACAAAGGAGAGCCAGCGAACTGAACTCTCCTTTGTTGTCCCCCTAGAATAGGGACCCGTACGCTAAGAGCGTGGCACCTCCCCCAAGATGCCGCACCATAGCATATACCTGTTCCTGGAGACGCCCGCCGGGTTGTAGCCATCGAGCGTCTCTTTCCTGCTTCTCTCAGGATCACCAGGAAGGTGGCCCTGTCCACAGGCGTTACTTCCCGCCGAACAGGCGGTACGCGTCCCTTGCCATATGTTACCGTGAGAGCGTTGGACCCCCCCAGGACCACCGCCTCGCGTAACATTTCGTTCCCCACGCATATAATACCCAATAGCCAGTAAGAAGAGGTTGACGACGCGTTGAGAAGTTATGGAGATTCATCCGAATACGGCGATCCAGGGTTAAGAAAACAACATTGAAGGAAAATCGCTGTCAGATACGCCCAGAACTGGCGAATTTTCCAGGAGTTGTTATCATGGCAACAATGAAACCACCGTTACGCCCGCTATCACTCCCATCACGACATAATCCATGGTAGCGAACGTCGTTTCGTGGAGCAGGGTCTGGCGGCCCTCAACCTCATAGCCACGGGCCTCTAGCGCCACCGCCAGGTCCGCAGCGCGGCGCAACGAGCCCTGGACCAGTGGCACGAACAGCATCGAGAGGCTCTGGAAGCGTTCCCGCAGGGTGCCGGAGGTGAGATCGGCGCCGCGCGAGGACTGGGCTTTGTAGAGTTGCTCGGCCTCCTCCAGCACCGTCGGGATGAAGCGCAGGGCCAGCAGCGACATCAGCGCGAAATCATCGACGGGCAACTTTAAACGGCGCAGGGGTGCAAGCAGCATCGTCAGCCCCTCGATCAACGCGACCGGCGAGGTTGTCATGGTCAGCAGCATCGAGAAGATCAGGAGGGCAAACAGGACCAGGAAGCCGCTCAGCAAGGTCCACACGCCGCCATAGGTGATTACGTAGGGGCCGATGGAGAGGGCCTGCGCGCCCGGATTGGAGCCGATCAGCCAGAAGGTGACGCACGCCGCCACGGTGAGCAGCAGCGAGGCAACCCTGAGCCAGCGAATGCTACGACGCCGCCAGAACGCACGTAGAGCCGGGACAGGCAAGAGCGACGACAGGAACAGTGCGGCGAAGATAGCGCCTCCGACGAGAAGCACGATACGCGCAAGACCATACGTCGTTATCAAGGGGCCGAGAGCAGTGAAGATCTTAGGGTCTTCAGCGGTCGCAGAGAGCAGCGGAATCGCGCTCAGGGCAAAAATGATGAGGATCAGCCAGGTCCGGCGCCATATCTCGCGCGGCGGGATGCGAGAGAGGGCGATGACTGAGCAGATGAGCGCAACGAGCACGATATAGGGCAGAAAGTGCCATTCGCGATGATTCGCAACGATCAACCACGGCACCAGCCAGACCAGGATCAGCAGCTTTGTCCTGGCCTGTAAGTTATGAAACAGGCTATTGCTGGGAAAGTAGGCCCCAACCGGAATATTTCTAAACAACATGCGTTTTGCTCTTCCATCAGAATAGGCGTGGAATAGGCGCTTCGCTGCGCAGCCAGGCGAAGGCTTCATCCAGAGTGAAAATATCAAGAGGGACCGCGAGGCCCTGTTTCCGTAAGAGTGACAGCAGTTCGCTGAGCGGGGGAGCAGCCAGTCCCCATTCCCGCAAGCGCTCGCTCTCAGTATAGATGCTGCGTGGCGGCCCACGCATCACCAGGCGTCCATCGTACAGGACGAAAAGTTGGTCGGCCAGAGAGGCTACCTCGGTCATGTCGTGCGAGACCAGCACGATCGTCACGCCCTGTAAGCGTTGGGCGCGGCGCAGGTACATGTAAAACTCGCTGCGCGCATCTGCGTCCAGGCCGACCGTCGGCTCGTCAAGAATGAGGGTCGTGGGGAGCATCGCCAGCACGCCAGCAAGAGCGACGCGCCGCCGCTGTCCCCCACTGAGATCAAAGGGCGAGCGCGAACCAAACTCCCGATGGGGCAGGCCGACCGTCTCCAGGGCCATGTGTACGCGGGTGCGAATCTCGCGGCGTCCCAGGCGCATGCGTTGGGGACCGAAGGCGACATCGGCAAAGACGGTGCGCTCGAAGAGCTGCGCCTCGGGAAACTGGAAGAGCATGCCCACACGCTGGCGCAGGACGCGTAGATCTGCTCCGCTCGTCCCTACATCGATGCCATCCACCAGCACGGTTCCTGCTGTGGGGCGCAACAGACCATTGAAATGCTGTATCAGTGTGCTCTTGCCGGACCCTGTTACGCCGATAATGGCGGCGCAACTGCCCCGCGCGATCTCCAGGTTGACATCTTCCAGAGCAGCTCTACCGATGGGACCGGAATGATAGGTATGCGATAGGTGACGAGTAATGATAATTGGTTCAATCAATGTGTAGCAGCTCCCTTGCAATAGCTTCTATAGTTACCGCATCCTGCGCGATAGGAAGTCCTTCAGCGCGTAAGCGAGCGGCCAATGCGATAGGTTCGGGGATCGCCAGTTTTAGAGCGCTCATCAGCTCAAGGTCGGCGAAGACCTCGGCAGGGGAACCTTCGAGAACGCAGCGCCCGCGCTCCATCACAACAACGCGATGGGCCAGCGCAGCCTCCTCCAATAGATGCGTCACCTGGATGATCGTCAGCCCATACTCCCGGTTGAGCTGGTGCAGGAGGGTAGTGATATCCTGGCGCGAGAGGGGATCGAGCATCGAAGTCGCCTCGTCAGCGATGATGCAGTGGGGGCGCAGAGCCAGCACACCGGCAATCGCCACGCGCTGTCGCTGGCCACCAGAAAGCCTGTGCGGCGGCTGCTGGCGGAGATGCGCGATGCCCACTGCCTCCAGCGCCGTCGAGACTCGTTCGCGAATGAGCGAGGCGGGAAGGCCACGTATGGTCAGTGCCCAGGCCACATCGTCCTCCACGATGGTCGCAATGATCTGGTTATCTGGATTCTGGAAGATGATACCTACATCATCACGAATTGTGCGCTGGAGCGCACGCTCCCTGGTATCCATGCCCGAGACCAGGACGTGCCCATTATCGGGGAGCAAGAGCGCGTTACAGTGACGAGCAAGCGTCGATTTGCCGCTACCGTTATGGCCCAGCACGGCAACGTACTCGCCCTGTTGTATCTGCAAACTCAGATGGTCGAGGGCAAGGATGGACCGTTCATCCTGGACTTTCTTCTGCGCAGGATAGGTGTAACTGATTTCCTGTATATCGATGAGTGGTTGTGAACTCATGCGCTGACACTCCTTCGTTTGATTATACCGCGTCTGACGGCAAACTTAACGGAGCGTCGTCTCGCGCGGCGCAGCAATCTGCCGATGCGACCACCGGGGAATGGCCGCACATCGTAGCCGAGGAGGCGCACAAAAACGTTCGTCATACCGTAGATCATAAAGACCACAGGACAGAGAGATAGCCAGATCAAAACAAAGTATGACAGCCACCAGTATGTAAAGGCTGCGTTCACAAAAGGCGAGAGCGCTGGATAGAAGGAGGTCTTCCACCAGACACCCAGCCCGATGTGCGCGGTCAGTATATCCATAAAGGCGATCGCGGCTTTGTAGGCTGCATGGAGCGCATCGACGACCGTTGTCAACGGTATGCCAAAAACCAGGGAGGTGAGCAGTAATATTCCGTACAGAGCCAGCGTGCCGCCGGTAGCGCCAAGCAGGAGCATGGGCAAGAAGCGCACACGATATTTCATCACCATACCCAGGAAGAGACCGCCCATGCATTGGATGAGCATCAGGAGGATGGAATGCGACCCCACTATGACCGTGACGACGAAGAGGGCAACGCAGAAGCCCATCAATCCCACGTAGAGTCCGCGCCGCAGAACCAGGACCGTGAAGACGATGAAGATGAGCACGCGAAAGAGGTCTCCGGCGATCGGCAGGTAGATAGATAGCAATTGAAAGATAACGGCGATATCTGCCAGGAGCGCGCCCTCAGCTATCTCCAATGCATTGAGCCTGCGAAACATTTTTTTCCTTCATTCCCCTTCATAAGAATAGTAAATTTCGATTAGTAAACGTCGATACATAAATTTTTCTAGCTGCATTGTAGTGTTTTTTGAGCAAAGGAGCAAGCCCCCGTGTGCAATGTCCTGCCTTACGAGAGCATTACAGTCTGTTCAGATCCTCGAAAGACGCCCCCACTATCTCTACTAACGTATTGCCAATGCGCGTCGCAACATGATATAGTACGACCCCGTGAGACACGAAACATCCTCATCTTGTAAATAAGTGGAAAGATAGGAATCAATGGCATCTCAGGGAACACGACCCAGAACGAAGACACAGGCTCCATTTCACGCAAATCCCCAACAGGCTGCGGCCATCGCACATACCAACGGTCCGGCTGCCTTTATTGCAGCGGCGGGCACAGGCAAGACGTCGATTCTCGTGCAGCGGCTGGTGCGACTGGTGGCGGAGGCGGGCATCGCGCCCGAGGCTATCCTGTGCGTGACGTTTACACGGGCGGCGGCGGACGAGATGGAGAAGCGGGCGCTCAAAGCGCTGCGGACGCGGGGCATGGCGGCGAAGGACGTGAAGGCGCTGCGTGTGGTGACGTTCCACGGACTCGGACACCATATGCTGCGCGAGAAACTGGGGTGGACGCCGCAGGAGTTGAATCAGCGCCTCCTGAGCGGCGATCCGCGCCAGTGGCTGGCGGAGGATATTATCCGGCCCTGGCGTAGCAATCGCACAAAAGGCATGAACTGGGTTATCGAGATCGCAGGCGTCCTGAGCGCCGTTGATCGCGCTAAAGAAGGGATGGTCAGGCCGGAGCAGTCGCGCGCTTTCTTCGGCTCGTATCTGGGAATCGAGAACGAGCTGGCCGAACGGTATCAAGAATTTTTTGAACACTATGAGCAGACGAAACAGAAGGAGAAGCTCTACGACCTCTCTGACCTGATCTATGTGCCACTGACACTGCTCGAAGGCAGTCCCAAATTTCGCCAGACCTGGCAGGCGCGCTACCACTATTTGCAGGTCGACGAGACGCAGGATACCAATCCATCGCAATATAAGCTCATCCAGTACCTCGCCGCACCCAGGCAGAACGTCGTCGTCGTCGGCGATCCAGACCAGGCGATCTACCAGTTCCGCGGGGCCAGTCCCGAGGCGTCGATCCTTTCGTTCAAGGAGATGTATCCGAAGGGTAAGATCTATCACATCGAGGAGAACTATCGCTCGACGCCGCAGATTCTCGACGCCGCGAACCGCCTGATCAGCCACAACGACATCACGCCGGGCTTCGAGAAAATGCTGCGCCCCACACAGCCGGACGGCGCGCCGGTACAGGTCACGGCGTATGACGACCAGGAGAACGAGGCCGACGGCATCGCCGCCCGCATCGGGCAACTGGTGCGCACGTGGAAGGAACAGGGCGAGAGCCTGTCGTACCACGATATCTTTGTGCTCTCGCGCACCAACCATCACCTGGCGTCGCTGGAGATCGCGCTGGCACGCGGAGGCGTCCCCTATCGCACCGTCGGCGGCTCGTCGTTCTTTAAGCGCAAGACCACGCGCGACATGCTGGCATACCTATCGCTGATCGATGGCATGCGCATCTACCAGGGCTATCTTGCTGCGCGGAACGGGCCACAGGCACAGAGATGGGACGAGGTCTTCACTCCTGTCCACAGCGGCGAACAGAACGCGGCCTTCCGCACTGTCGCAAATATCCCCTCGCGCGATTACTTTGCGCGCGCGGGCAAGACATCGCACCGCTTCACACCCACGTTCTACGGCTCGCTCTCTGGCTTCGCCAGTGGACGCCCGCTGTTGCAGTTCTGCGATGAGCAGGCTTATACCATCGCTGCGGAGCACCAGCTCGGCATCAAGGATTTCGTTGGACTGATTCGCGCAGCCTGGTCGCGCTGCAATAATCATCCAGCGGAGGTCATAAGGGTAATTCGCGAGCTGGCCTACGACACGCACCTGCGCCACTACGATAGCAAGCACAAAGACGATCACGAGGAGGAGGCCGAGACGCCGACGCATCACGAAGAGACACGGCTGGATGGTCGCTACGACGAGCTCGAAGAGCTGACACAGATCGCGCAACGCCACCATACGATCCGTCACTTCCTGCACGCTATGGCGGAGCTAAAGGAGCAGGCGGAAGACAGCAGCAAGAACAAACGCGACTGTGTTAGCTTGATGACCATCCACAAATCGAAAGGTTTGGAGAGTCCGGTGGTGTTCGTGATGGGGCTGACCGAGGGGATCTTCCCGCACCGGCGTTCGTTTACGATGGCGGAGGATGGGCCCATCGCGCTAGCGGGGATAGCGGAGGAGCGCCGCCTGGCATATGTTGCGTTCACGCGTGCGCAGAAGCTGCTCTTCCTCTCGTCCATTCTGCGCTACCGTGGCAGCGACGCCGTCGCCTCGCGCTTCATCCAGGAGGCAAGGCTCACGCCGACCGACGAAGATGGGACGCTCAATCCCTATCTCATGCAGCGCGACGGCTCACCGCGTAAGCTCAGTCCCCTGGTCACGCCGCCAACGCTGTTCGACTAAGCACGGGCCTCAGCCGTCCCGCGCGCCAACCTGGTGTAGATCGGACTCCTGGTCGCGCGCGGGCTGCAAGAAAGTGCAGAACGCCTGCGCGGCGCGCGAGAGTTGTTTATCAGCGCGCTGGATAAGGCTAAGCTGGGGGCGTAACTCGACACCAGCGATCGGCACCTGCACAAGTTCGCCATTCGCCAGTTCGCGCTGAACCGAAAGCGACGAAACAATAGAGGTGCCCACGCCGCTGATCACCATCTGCTTGATCGCCTCGTTATCGGTAAGCGTAAACAAGGGATGAACCGGTATGGCGTGCCGGAGCAGCTCCTGCTCAACAGCCTCTCGTACACCACTGCCGGGCTCGCGTAGGAGCAGCGTTCCCTCACTAAGCGCCTGTGGCTGCACGGAAACCAGTTTACTCCAGGGATGTCCGGGCGCCACCACCAGGATCAGTTCATCATAGGCAAAAGCCCGCACTTTCAGGCCAGGAGAGAGCGTTGAGGCATCGACCTCGACAAGGCCGAAATCCAGGTTCCAGTTCAGCGTCTCGTCCACGATCTCCTGCGAATTGAGGATAGAGATATGCAGATCAACCTGGGGATAGCGCGTGCGGAAACGCGCCACGATCGGCGGTAGCAGATAGACGCCCGCCGTCGTGTTCGCCGCCAGCGTCACCTCACCGCGCTCGACGTCGCGCAACGACGCCAGGGACTCCTCCATCTCGCGCTCCAGAGCAAAGATCCGGCGAGCATAGCCTTGCAGGACGCGACCAGCATGCGTCAGGGCGATGCGACGTCCCTGGCGCTCGACCAGCGCCAGGCCAATCTCATGCTCCAGGCTCTGAATCGTCTTTGTGACCGCGGGCTGGCTCAGACCCAGCTCCTCGGATGCACGTGTGACATGCTCAAGTTCAGCCACCTTCAAAAACACGCGCAAATTCTGCAGATTCATAATCTCTCTCCCAGTACATCCCCAATGCCGACGAAATGTGGTAGTAACTTTATAGTCGCCATAGCCGCCTTGAAGCGATCTCAAAATAGAAACGTCATGATTTTCAGAATATAACCCCCTGGCATTAGTATTTTACACCATTTATTTTGCAGATGGAACGAGAGCATTTCGTTTATGCAGGTCTATTCAATTACGTCATCTTTTTTCGTTACTCCAGGGAGGCATCCTATAGTACAGATCGGTAGAAAACATCGACAGAATGCGGTCCTATAGTGCATAATGAAGAAACGTTTCTATTTTAGAAGAGATGTAGCGTCTTTTCGGCGTTCGGCCATTCGCGAGTAGGAAGCGTCTGTGAGATGAAACTCTGTCCGCAATGCAATTTCGAAAATATCAGAAACAGTTTTTATTGCGAGCGCTGTGGCACGCTGTTGCCCGCCAATAAGGCGCAAGCGACGAAGACAACGGCTCCATCACGAGTCCAGGAGTCTATGCTGCCCTTGTTGGAGATATATACGCCAACGCCACCTCCACCACCCCCGCTACCCCCTGGGATCGTATATTCTCAGCAGGTGATCGAGTCTTTGCCTTCGCACGCGAGCAGTGTCCTGGATATCACTGTACGCGTACTCCTCTACCTGACCGGTACGCTTATCGCCTCCTTCGGACTGTTCGGATTTCTCACCGCGTTCATGAGCACCTCGGCGGCCATCGTGGGCTTCTTATTCCTATTTATGAGTAGCGTCGTTATCCTGGTCATCGCACTCATCCTGCACCTGGTGCCGTACCTGTCCTGGTGGCAGCGGCTGGTGGGCATGCTCACGGTCACAGGGGTGATATTTGTCGTCTTGCTCATTGGAGCAGCTATCGTCAGCAAGCAGGGAAGCGGTAGTAAGGCACCGGATGTCATCTATGGTAGCATCGTCACCATCTATGGCGTCGTATTGGCAGCAACCGCCGTGTGGTAATATCTAAGCGTCCAATCTACTAATCCCAGAGATGGAGAAATGTGGCATGACGGAATCGTCGGAGCAAAATAAACCGAATAACCCTTTTATTATGCAAGAGAGCAGCCCGCAGCTCGCATGGCTCTTTAACCTTGACGCCGTGGTGACCAGGGAGTTTTACCTCCATTCCGCCTCTTCGCTTAGTTGCAGTGGGGCACAGCGATCTAGACGAAAGAGCCTGGAGGCAACTACCAAGCTCTTTCGTCTCCCACTTCACAAGTTCAGGATACTACCAGGAACAACTCCCTCCCTTCAGCATTTGTCAACTGGCTCGTCTCTCCAGGCTCCTCAACAAGGATAGCACGGGCGCGGGTAGCGCTCTTGAGGTCGACGAGGGCAGTAGACAGCGCCGGGTGAAGCGCTACCGGGGCGCTGACATGCAGCGCATCCAGTTCGGTGCCGACGGAGAGGCCGTGCTCGGCTTTGTAGCGGCGAACCTGGCGCAGCAGGTCCAGCAGCATTTTGCCCACCTCTTCGGCCCCCGCGTCGATCTCCTCGGCGCGCGTGGTGGGCCAGGACGACAGGTGGATGGAGACCGCACCATCCCATTGCCGGAAAAGCCCCTGGTAGATCTCTTCGGTGATGTAGGGCAGGTACGGCGCCAGCAGTTGCAGGGCAGTGAGCAGGGCGCGATAGAGCGTCCACTGCGCGGCCCGACGTTCAGCGCTATCCTCGCGATAGAGGCGGGCCTTTGCCAGTTCCAGGTAGTTGTCGCAGAGGTCCGACCAGAAGAAACGCTCGACCTCGGCCCGCGCCGCCGCATACTCGCCGCGCGGCAGTTCGTCTGTCGCATACAGCGTGGTGCGCGCCAGGCGCGAAAGGAGCCAGCGGTCCATTGCCAGCAAGAGCTCAGGAGCCGGGCCGTTCAGCAGGGAAGCGTCGCACCCCTGCAGACAGCGTTCAGCCAGGCGGGAGGCGTTCCAGAGCTTGGTAACGAGCCGCCGACCCGTGGCGAGCATCTCGGGATTGAAGGACGTATCGCTTCCGGTCTTGATCGAGGTCGCCCAGTAGCGCAGCGCGTCCGCCGACTCCTGCTCGATCAGGGCCACGGGTCCGGCGGCGCCGTGCGCCTTCGATTTGGAGATCTTGCTGCGCTCAGCCGAGAGCGCGTGACCGGAGATCATGATCGAGCGCCAGGGGATCTCGTTGGTATGGTAGAGTGCCTTGACGATCGTATAAAAGGCCCAGGTACGGATGATATCGTGCGCCTGGGGCCGCAAGTTCGCCGGGAAGTGTTGCGCGAACCAGGTCGGGTCATCGGTCCAGTGACCGATGATCAGCGGTGAGCAGGATGAGGTAGCCCAGGTATCCATAACGTCCGGCTCCGGCTCAAAATCCGTCGAACCGCAGGCACAGGGCCGCGAGGGAGCTGTGATCCTGGGATCGAGGGGCAATTGCTCCAGCGCAGCCAGCAGCATCTCGCCGCACGTGCGACACATCCACGCCGGAAAAGGAACGCCGAGGAAGCGCTGGCGCGAGATGCACCAGTCCCACTGCAGGTTCGCGACCCAGTGCTCGTAGCGCGCACGCATGTACTCGGGATGCCAGTCAATCTCGCGCCCGGCGGCCAGGAAGCGCTCCTTTTGATCCAGGACACGGATAAACCACTGCCTCGTATGCAGGTATTCGACGGGTGTAGAGCAGCGCTCATGGGTTCCGATACTGTGCTCAATGCTCTCCTGGTGCAGGATCAAGCCCTGCTCAGCCAGGTGCGCCAGGATACGTTGGCGCGCCGCAACGACAGGCAGACCGGCGTAGGGGCCTGCCGTCATGCGTCCAGCACGGTCAAGCGCGGAGCGTAGAGGTAACTGATGCGCGCGCCACCAGCGAACGTCGGTGGAGTCGCCGAAGGTGCAGCACATGACGGCACCGCTGCCCTTCGCGGGATCAACCAGCTCATCACCCAGGATAGGGACCTCGATACGCGCCTCCTGTGAGAAGGCGTCACTCTCGATGCTCGCAGTCGATCCGATCAGGTGGGCATAGCGCGCATCAGAGGGATGAACGAAGATGGCAACGCAGGCAGGCAGGAGCTCCGGGCGCGTAGTGGCAATGGGCAACGTACCGCCATCCTGCCGACGGAAGGCTAGCGTCGTGAAGAGCGTCGGCAGCGTAATATCGTCGACCTCGGCCTGCGCGATGGCGGTCTGGCATTCGGGACACCAGAGTGTCGGCGCGACCTGTGTATAGGCGAGACCGGCCAGGTAGAGCTGAATAAATGACCATTGCGAGGTGCGCTGAGCGAGCGGCGAGATGGTGGAATAGCGATAGTTCCAATCGACGCTCAGACTCAGGCGACGCCAGAGCGCCTCGAAGCGGTCCTCCGTCTGCTGAATCAGGTTATGGCAGTGTGCGAGGAACTCGCCGCGCTCCATCTCGGTTGCCTTACGCTTGATAGTTTTTTCGACGAAGCGCTCGGTGGGCAGGCCGTTGTCGTCGAAGCCCATGGGGTAGAAGACGCGCTCGCCGCGCATTCTGTGGAAGCGTGCGATAACGTCCGTCTGCGTGTAGGAATAACAATGACCGATGTGCAGTTCACCGGAGACGGTCAGGGGCGGTGTATCGATGGTATAGATGGGGCCAGAGCCGACGGCATCGAATGTGAACAGGTTGGCAGCGGACCAGGAGCGGGCGAGGCGGGGTTCGGCCTCGCGAAAGTTGTAGCGGTCGGGCAGCATAGCGTGGTACTCCTTTTTCTCACGATAAAACAAGTGCCGCCTCTTCCCAAGGACGAGGGCAGCCAGCTCGCGGTACCACCTTGTTTCGACAATCGACCCGCCCAACCAGAACATGGGTCGATTCTCCTCTAGCAGCGTTAACGGGCATACCCGGAAGACCCTACAGCGTTTTACGACGCCTCGAATCCTCGACTCGCGAGTCACGTTCGAGAGGCATATGCGCAGAAGGCTTCCACCCGGTGGCCTTCATTCTCTGTCGCAACGGATCTCTCTACTCCGCTCGTTCAAAGTCCCAATATTAACGTATACTAAATAGTACATGCTTATCGGTGACCCGTCAAGTGTTTTGAATAGCTTCACCTACAAAAGCATGGCTCAAGATGAAGAGGTAATTCGATGAAACTTTTCCATATAGCTTGACGTGAATGCGAATAGATACCGTAGAAGCGAGAGAAAGTGAGAACTATCGTTATGCCACAATGGGATCAGCATAGTATTCGCGCACATATGCGTGCCTTCTCCTCGGACAACAAGGATCTGGGCCATATAGCCCAGGTTTACGAGGATTCATTCAAAATCGAAAAGGGCTTGCTCTTCTTCACCGACCGCTATATCCCATACAGCGCCATCGCCTCGGTTGACAATGACCGCGTGCAACTGGCGATGAGCGCGGACGAAGCTATCAACAACGATGAATGGAAGGTGCGACCGAACTACGAAGATCACCTGGGCGATCCAACGCAGCTCATGTATGATCGCGGGCATGGCATTCACGACCCGTTCGACGAGGATAATCCAGACCTACCCTGAGAGGGCCACACGCCTGCTATGGAGAGAAAAGCGCTTCAAGATGGATGAAGTGGAGGTAAGGGCCAGCCGGAGGAAGATAAGGTTAGAACCTGACTTTATTTAGGGTAATTACCCGATGTTATCGCCCTATCCACTCTTTTACAATTAGGGAGAAGAGAGAGTGAAGAATGGATGCATACCCTATCAGCATAAACATGCCTGTGTGCCTGTGTATGTTGACCACGAGGCCATACGGAGCCGACGCTGATCTTGTCGGTAAGTTTCCTGAAGGGAGCGTGGAATCATGGCAATAGTTAATCCTGTGAGCGATAAGCGTAGAAGCGTCAGAAGTTCGATGATAAAGACTAAGTTTACCTCTACCACCGTACCCGATTTTGATGTAGACCTGGACAGCTCGCCCGTTGACGACGTTCCAGGGCGGCACACGGAGCCGCTGGTGGATATAGGGGCTGCACTGGTGGCGGCAGATGTATTGCTGGATGATGCAGAGGACGAGGACAGCAGCGAGATTGAAGCCCTGGATACATCCTCCACCCGTTCAAGACGCCCAACAGTCACCAGCACACGGCAAGCCACTGGCGCTGAAGATGCTTTTCAGAGCTACCTGCGCGACATCCGTGGACTCGGACTGCTGACCCATACGGAGGAGATCGATCTTGCACAACGCGCCGCCGCCGGCGATGAACTGGCCCGGCGCAAACTGATCGAATCGAACCTGCGCCTGGTGATCGCCATCGCGCGTCGCTACACCAGCACGGGAGTTCCACTGATCGATCTTATCCAGGAGGGCAACCTGGGCTTGATGCGCGCCGCCGAGAAATTCGACTACCAGCGCGGTTGCCACTTCGGAACCTACGCCACGTGGTGGATTCGCCAGGCGGTCAGTCGCGCGGCGGGTGAGCAGTCGCGCCTGATCCACCTCCCCGAACATGTAGCGACCCGTTTGCGCAAGGTACGCCGCATCGCGGCGCAATTGTCGCAAGAAAACGGTCTCGATCCACTGCCAGAACAGATCGCCAACGCATGCAATATAGATGTAAACGAAGTTATCGACCTGCTCGGGGTGATCGAGCAGCCCGTTTCCCTCGACGCGCCCGTTGATGACGAAGCGCGCTACTCACTGGCCGACACTCTGGAAGACAGCACGACACCGGCCCCGTCTGAGACCGCGTCGCAGCACCTGCTAGGCGAAGAGCTGCACCGCGCCCTGGCCCTGCTCACACCCCGCGAGCGCTCGGTGATCACGCTGCGCTACGGCATAGGCGACGGACGCAGCCGGACGCTGCTGGAGGTCGGCAAAGAGCTCGGTATCTCGCGCGAACGCGTACGACAACTTGAAGTGGTCGCACTGATGAAGCTGCGCGGCATCAGCGGGCACGCGGCGTTACGCGAGTGCGTGTGAGCGCGAAGGATATTGCAAAAGGACACTGTTGGAGGTGTCCTTTTTTGTTGGGCAGGAGCATCCTGCCAGCTCTCACGGTACTAATACTCTCGACGCTCGGTGAGCGATATGATATACTACGCGGCGATTACAGTATCGCAAATACTATGCCGAACGTTTTCTATTTTGACAAATTATTTCAATCACCCGGAATCCGTAGCACTGAGGACTGTTTATGAACACGAAAATCGACAACACGCCAAAGGATGACGCGGCCTATCCACCATCTAAACAATCGGAACAGTCGAAAGAGCGTATACACCGACGATTTTCAGGGATCGATGTCGCTATTCTATGCGCCCTGGCCCTCGTGGCACTGATACCACGCATTATTCTTGCCGGGCAACTCGATGTAGTTACCGACGAGGTTGTCTATATTCTGGGCGGCAAGATCTATCTCCCGCTCCTGGCACATCTGAAGATCGGAGCGAGCGGCTGGATGTTCAACTACGAGCACCCGCCTTTCGTGAAACTGCTCATCGGGCTGGCGCTGGTCTTCAATTCAGCGCTGGGCCATCCCCTGGGAGAGCTCTTCGCGGCGCGCATTCCCAGTATTCTCTTCGGGACGCTGCTCGTGGTGGCGCTCTATGTGCTGGGACGCGGACCGGTTGGCAGGGCAACGGCGCTCCTGGCCGCGCTCTGCCTCGCTGTCAGTCCCTGGTTGGTGTACTTCAGCGCCCTGGCCTACCTGGATATGACGATGACTGCGCTGATCACGGTCGCCTACCTTCTGCTGTGGTACGCGATCCGGCGGCCATGGCTCTACCTGGTTGTGGCGGCGCTGACGGGCCTGGCAACGGCAAGCAAGTATACAGCATTACTGGCAATACCAGGGATAGTCCTCTTTATCGCCTATTATTACCTGGCGCTGCGGCCCCGACTTCCCGCCAAGCAGCGCCCTCCCTTTCCCTGGAAATGGTGGGTGGGCGCGCTTATGGTGGCACCGCTCACCTTCCTCGCAGTCGATCCGGCGATCTGGCCGCAACCTGTCGCGCTGCTCCATCACAGCTTCGGCTTCGAGTTCAACCATTCGATCAATGGGCATCTCACCTTTCTGGCCGGAACCTATAGCCTGCATGTGCCGCACTGGGCTATCCTCTACATCATCTTCACCAAGATGAGCGCCTTTGTGACGATTCCGGCGGCCTTCTTCGCCCTCTTCGCGGTCGTGCAACTGGTACGTTTCCATCTCCGCGCGGGCAATGTGCAGGTCGCAGAGGCGACCATGCTGGGCTTCCTGTTCATCTGGCTGATCGCTATTCTGGGAATGTTCAGTCTGCTCAATATCGTCGTGGGGACGCACTATCACCTGCCATTGGCGGCACCAGTGGCGATGGCGGGAGCCGCCGGGCTGGCGATCATTCTGCGCTATCGACGCGGCTCGCTGTTCGCCAGAGATCAGGTCCAGGCAGCAACGGGTGAGACGATAAAAGAGCCTGCAAAAGTCGCCAGGAAAGTGCGGATCAATCCGCGCGCGGCTGGCGTGCTAGCGATCATGGCACTTTTTATGATCGGCTCACACCTCTTTGGCCTGATTACGGTACGCGACGCGGAAGGCTATACGAGCGAGTTCCTCCCGAACGAGAATAACGCGCTGCAGGTCGCTTACCCTGGGTACCGGGACGCGATCCAATGGATCGCGACGCAGGACAGCAATCCCGCGCATATAGGGCTGGTGGCGCTGCCGGGCACGCTCACCGGGGACTCCAGCGCGGCATCGTGGTTCACATATAACCAGGATCTCCCTAAACGCTTTGCCCTGACCGAGGTTCACCCGACCGACAAGAGCTTTGCCGACGACAACTATCTCGTCTGGCCTATGCACCTGGTACAGCGCGGCTACGCCATCCCTGCGGGCTGGCGCGCACACATCGTCCATATCGTTATGGGCGGACAGACGGTCTATTGTTATATCCTGGCAAATCCCAATGGATCACAATAAGAGAGATGAGAATATAGGCATGATGCAACAGAAACACAGGCACTATCTACTCGATATCTTGCTGCTCCTGCTCGTGAGCGCGCTCCTCTACTATGGCGTGTTCTGGAAAAACCTGAACGTGCTCAGCGGAGCCGAGAACGATACGGATGCTGCAAAGTACGAGTGTTACGCCGTCGCATTCTGGCACGGGCAGGCGGCGACGCGTGCTCTGCCGGCGGCTCAGTGCTCTTTTCTCACCCATCCAACTACGCCATCGATCTCTCAGGGACAGATTGTGCAGAGCATGAAGCGCTACGGTATGCCAGATGGACTGGTCCAGTTCGTGGCGAACCAATCAGCCACGCAGCCTTTCCACGCCCTGCCACATGAGTATCCATTGTTGACGCTGATACCGTTCTCGCTCGGGCTGGTTGCGCCCTATGACTGGTACCTGGTCGCTTTTGCGTTGTGGATGATTCTTTTCATTGCAGCTACCTACTTTGTGCTCAAGCGCTTTGCCTCCGATGGAGCTGCGTATGCCTTCGCGTTCTACATGGTCGTTGGCTGCTGGGTGACGGGGGCGGGACGCTTCGATATTCTCCCTTCGGCCCTCACCTTGCTTGCCATACTCTGCGCCGAACGAGCGCGCTGGCGATGGGCCTTTGCGCTGCTCGCGCTTGCGACGCTGCTCAAATTTTATCCTGTCGTGCTGCTAGTACCGTTTCTTATCGCGCAACAGACACAACTTAAAGAAAAGTGGTATGTATGGTCCAGATTTGTGCCGTTGGTAGTGTTTGTAGCGATCTGCGCGCTCGTCACAGCGGTCTCGCTGCTGCTGAGCGTCGAGGGGACGCTCGGTCCGCTCGGTTATTTCGGCACGCGTCCGATTGAGTTGGAGTCCAGCCTGGCATCGCTGGTGTGGGCGGTCAGTGCGGTATTCGGAAAAGCAGTTACCTACCAGTTCAGTTTCGGCTCGCGCAACATCCTCAGTCCGCTCTCGTCCGATGCGACGCAGCTGGGAACGGTTGTGCTCCTGGGAGGATTGCTCTATACGTTCTGGCTGCAATGGCGGGCGAAGATCGGCCTGGCGCTGGCCTGCCTGTTGACGCTGCTGATCGTGATGCTCACGGGCAAGATCTTCAGCGCACAGTACCTGATCTGGGTCGCTCCGCTGGTCGCTTATATAGGCAGGGGAAACTGGCGCTGGCTCGTCGGGTGGGGGAGCGTGTGCCTGCTCACGACGGTGATCTATCCGTTTCTTTACGAGCCAAACAAATTTCCGTTCGGTGCGCTGCTGCCACCATTCAGCGCGACGGTGCTTGTACGCAACGTGCTGCTGTTGCTCTTCACCTGCGCTCTGCTCTATGCGGCTTCGCGGAGTCGTCGGCGGGTTGAGGAAAGCGGAGCGATGGAAGATACTACAGCACAGCTTGCCAGCCCGGTACTCGACAAGCGAGGATAATATTCCGGACAAAGCATAAGAATGTTGAACCTTCGCTTTTTCTCGCAATTTGCTGTGCTTACATTATTATCTCAGCAATCGTTTTAATTCTTTATAGATAAAGAAGGTAGAACTCTTTATTAAACGCCGTCCATTAGAGGCTGTAGATATAGGAGAGTTCCTCTGTGTGCAAGCGGGCAGCACATTCTCAAAGCCCTCTGCAAGCCCATGCACAGGAACCATGCTCTTTTCTACAAGATCTTCGCAATACTCTATAAATAAGGATCATTGTACTTGATAAGTTCCATATTTTATGTTACCATTTCCTGGTTGAGTCCTTTTACTAAGTGGCTGTTAAGATTTCCACAGCCATCGCCAAATCGTGTTGTCATCTCCCTGTTTATTGTGTACGTTTTCTCTATTTGTAGGATGTAATACTTCTCTCTATGGTAGAGATTATCCTAGGAGGGATCTCATGGCGACCGGAGCACGCGTGGAGGATGTCCACATTATCTGGATAACGGCTGGATTGGGCTGTGATGGGGATACCATCTCAATCACCGCAGCTACCCAGCCCAGCATTGAGGATGTATTGTTGGGTGCCATACCGGGGCTACCCAGGGTGCATCTTCACAATCCCGTCCTGGCCTATGAAACTGGTGACAGCTTTATGTCCTGGTGGTATAAGGCGGAAAAAGGCGAACTTGACCCCTTTGTGCTCGTCGTAGAAGGCTCCATTCCCAATGAGCGCATCAAATCCGAGGGATACTGGGCGGCGCTCGGCACCAATGAGGCGACGGGGCAGCCCATCACGACCACTGAATGGGTCGACCGCCTGGCACCGAAAGCCTGGGGAGTGGTGGCGATCGGAACGTGCGCGACCTATGGAGGCATACATGCCATGGCGGGAAATCCGACCGGGGCAATGGGCCTTCCCGACTATCTGGGATGGAACTGGAAGTCGCAGGCAGGCCTGCCCATCGTCTGCGTTCCTGGCTGCCCGGTACAGCCCGATAACTTCACGGAGACGCTGCTCTATCTCCTTTACCAGGCAGCAGGTCTCTCGCCTATGATTCCGCTCGATGAGGCGCTGCGGCCAACATGGCTCTTCGGTCAGACCGTGCACGAGGGCTGTGATCGCGCGGGCTACTACGAGCAAGGCGACTTTGCCGAGGAATACGGCTCACCCAAGTGCATTGTGAAGTTGGGCTGCTGGGGTCCTGTCGTGCAGTGCAATGTCCCCAAACGCGGCTGGATGGCTGGCATCGGTGGCTGCCCGAACGTGGGTGGCATCTGCATAGGTTGTACCATGCCTGGCTTCCCGGACAAGTTCATGCCCTTCATGGACGAGCCACCGGGCGCGAAGTTCTCGTCCTTCGCGGTACGCACCTACGGTGTTACGATTCGCACGCTGCGCAAGTTCACGAAGGACACATTGAACAAAGAGCCTTCGTGGCGGCATACGGGCACGCAGCTCACCACGGGATATAAGCCGGTACAGCACTGATAAGCGCTGCAGCGCTCCCGCCTGCGAGTTTATACAGGTCCGTCTGACCGTTTGCCTCTATCTTCACGTCGTGGAATGTACCGGTAGTGAGTTTTCCCTGGTGAGATTTCCAAATGTAAGGAGAGAGCATGAGTACAGAGATTCGACGCGAGGACCCCTCGGCTCAGCCACCACAGCTTGTCGAGATGTCCTGGGATCCCATTACGCGTATCGTCGGCAGCCTGGGCATCTACACAAAAATAGATTTCAAGCAGCGCCAGGTCGTTGAATGCCACAGCACTTCGTCTATATTTCGAGGCTACAGCCTCTTTATGCAGGGGAAGGACCCGCGTGACGCCCATTTTATCACCAGCCGTATCTGCGGCATCTGCGGTGATAATCACGCGACCTGCGCCGTCTACGCTCAGAACATGGCCTTCGGGGTCAAGCCGCCGGCGATAGGCGAGTGGATACTCAACCTGGGCGAGGCGGCTGAGTACATGTTCGACCACTGCCTCTACCAGGACAATCTCGTCGGTGTCGATTTCTGCGAGCAGATGGTGCGTGAGACCAATCCCGGCGTTCTTGAGAAGGCCGAGCATACTGAGTCCCCCCACGCGCACCTGCATGGATACCGCACCATAGCCGACATCATGCGCTCGCTGAATCCGTTCACAGGCGAGTTCTATCGCGAGTCGCTGCAGATGAGCCGGACGACACGCGAGAAGTTCTGCCTGATGGAAGGGCGTCACGTACACCCCTCGACGCTCTACCCCGGCGGCGTGGGAACGGTCGCCACCATCCAGGTCTTCACGGACTATCTCGTCCGTCTGATGAAGTACGTCGAGTTCATGAAGAAGGTCGTGCCGATGCACGACGACCTGTTCGATTTCTTCTACGAGGCTCTGCCTGGCTATGAGAAGGTCGGACAACGGCAGATATTGCTGGGCTGCTGGGGATCGTTCCAGAACCCCGACGTGTGCGATTATGACTATCGCACGATGGCCGAGTGGGGACGCGCGATGTACGTGACGCCCGGTGTCGTCGTCGACGGTAAGCTGGTGACGACGAGCCTTGTGGATATCAACCTGGGCATGCGCATCCTACTCGGCAGCTCCTATTATGACGATTGGAACAACGAGCCACTCTTCGTGACACACGATCCGCTGGGCAATCCGATCGACAGGCGGCACCCCTGGAACCAGACGACGCTGCCGAAGCCGCAGAAGCGCGACTTCCAGAACAACTATAGCTGGGTGATGTCGCCGCGCTGGTACGATAAGCGCACCGGCAAGCACCTCGCGCTCGATACCGGCGGCGGACCGATCGCGCGCCTGTGGACGACCGCACTGGCGGGCCTGGTCGATCTCGGCGGTTATATCAAGGCGACCGGGCACAGCGTCAAGATCACGCTGCCACGCACCGCGTTGAAGCCTGAGATGGAACTGGAGTGGAAGATCCCGCAGTGGAGTAATGCTCTGGAACGCGACCGCGCCAGGACGTACTTCCAGGCATATTCTGCCGCCGCCGCGCTCCACTTTGTGGAGAAGGCGCTCGATGAGATACGTGCAGGCAGAACAAAGACATGGAACGACTTCAAGGTGCCCCAGGACGCGATCGGCTGTGGCTTCCACGAGGCGGTACGTGGCGTGCTCTCCCATCACGTCGTCATTCGCGACGGGAAGATCGCCAACTATCACCCCTATCCGCCGACACCCTGGAACGCCAATCCGCGCGACATCTATGGAACGCCTGGCCCCTATGAAGACGCGGTACAGAACACGCCAATCTTCGAGGAGAACGGCCCGGACAACTTCAAAGGCATCGATATCATGCGCGCGGTGCGCAGCTTCGATCCCTGCCTGCCGTGCGGAGTGCACATGTACCTGGGTCCCGGCAAGGAACTACAGATCGTCCACTCTCCCACGTTCGGCGTGGGCGGCTAACGTAGCAAGCTTACAGATGGGCTGTATCTCTTAGGCGGCCCGTCTGTACTGCATGGAAGAAAGGCTGTAGCATGCAACATGATGTGCAGAAAGCCTCCTCCTGGACGGGGCGCATCGAGGCGCTGGTTGAGAGGGTCGCCCGGTTCCCCGATGCCGACGCGCGCGCCACCACCGAGGAATTGCTGCAAACGGTGCTTGAAATGTACGGAGAAGGGATCTCACGCCTGCTTGAACAGGTCTACGAGCACAGTGGAGGGGATACGGCGCTACTGGAAAAGATCGCTGACGACGAGCTGGTCGGCTCCTTACTGCTGCTGCATGGGTTGCACCCGCTCACGATCGAGCAGAGGATCGTGCGTGGGATCGAAGAGGTGCGTCCCTACCTGGAGAAGCACGGAGGGAACGTCGAACTGGTGAAGGTCGCAGATAACGTGGCCTATCTGCAACTGCAAGGGAGCTGCCAGGGCTGTTCCTCCTCTACGACGACACTGAAAACGGCCATCGAGGAGACCCTTTACCGAGTGGCCCCCGACCTGGAGCGGATCGAGACGGAGGATGCTAACACGCCGGCGGCAAAACCGGTTATATTTATCTCTCCAAGGCGCAAACGGAGTGAGCCTGTTGTGCAGCAGACTAGATAAGGAATAGGCTATGACAGCAGATTCCAATCGCCGCTTCAATCGACCTGAAGCTCCGCTGGGTGCATTGCAACGCTTTGCGCGCAGCACGCCTCCTCGCGCAACGCTAGAGCACTGCGATCTGTGCAATGAGGTCGTGCCCTCCGAACACCGGCACCTGCTGGACCTCGCCAACCGCTCGCTGCTCTGTGCATGTAGGGCCTGCGCGCTGCTCTTCGATAAAGAGGGCGCGGGCAGTGGCAAGTACCTGATCATTCCGCAGCGCGTCCTGGCCCTGCCGGATTTTCAGATGAGCGATGGCGAGTGGGAAGAGTTGATGATACCCGTGAACATGGCTTTTCTCTATCGCAGCAGTGGAGAGAAGCCCATCGCCGCCTTCTATCCCGGTCCCGCCGGCGCTACAGAGTCGATGCTGGAGCTTGCGCAATGGAACGTGCTGGTGGATAATAACCCCATCTTGGAGACGATGGCGCATGATGTCGAGGCGCTGCTGATCAACCGGGTGCGTGGCGCTCGCGAATATTACATCGTCCCCATCGACAGTTGTTATCAGCTCGTGGGGCTGATCCGTCTCTCCTGGCGCGGGCTGAGCGGCGGTGAGGAGGTCTGGAAGAAGATCCTGGCCTTCTTCACAGATCTACGAGCAAGGGCAAAAACGCCGGAGACACCTATAACAGGAAGAGGTGCGACCGATGCCTGACCTGAACTTCGCGGTGGTCGGGGCCGAGATTCCCACCTTTGCCGCAACGCCGACGCTGCTCTTCAAGTTGCGCGTAACGAACGCCAACGAGCAGGAGCGCATACACAGCGTGACTTTGCGCAGCCAGGTCCAGATCGCGGCAACGCGCAGAAGATACAACGCTGATGAGCAGGCGCGCCTGGGCGATGTCTTCGGCGAGCCACAACGCTGGGGCGAGACGCTGCGCAGCCAGCTTTGGACGCATACTAGCACCGTTGTGCCGCCATTCGCGGGCAACACTGTCGTCGATCTTCCGGTGCCATGCACGTATGATTTCGAGGTCGTGAGCACGAAATATTTCAACGCGTTGGAAGGCGGCGATATCCCGCTCTCCTTCCTGTTCAGTGGCACGATATTTTACGAGGGAGCAACCGGACAGCTCCAGGTGGGGCAGATCTCCTGGTCGAAGGAGGCGACGTTTCGTCTACCGGTCGCGCTCTGGCAGGAAATGATCGCCCACTACTATCCCAACAGCGCCTGGATACGTCTGCATAAGTATGCCTTCGACCAGCTCTACCAGTATAAGCTGCGCAAGGGGCTTCCGACGTGGGAAGACGTTGTGGCTCATCTGCTTCAGGACAGTAGCGAAGGAATAGAGCAGTGAAGATAGAGCAAATACGAGAAATCGCCGACGCCATTCTCTACGAGGGATATCTACTCTATCCATACCGGCACTCGTCGATAAAAAACCGCCAGCGCTGGATGTTCGGCATCGTCTCTCCCAGGGTTGCAACAGGCGTCTCTTCCCACGCCTGGCGCATGCAGACGCAATGCCTGCTCGTGGGAGACGCAGCTACGCACCTCGACGTGCGTGTGCGCTTCCTCCATATATTGGAGCGCGCGCCAAAGACACCAGAGCCAGCGTCCCAATCCACGTTGCATGCCTCCCAGACGGAAGAGGTCCGGCGCTCAACCTCCCTCGAGGTCTGGGAAGAGGGCATACCACGCGAGGTGAGCGCGCTCGATGTAGTGCTGAATGATCTACTAAGCGCGGAACAGCGCATCGAGATCGACATTCCAGGCGGAGAACTGGAGGATGCTCATGATCCCCTGGCTGTTCGCTCTCAGCAAGCTATCATAGGAACGGTGACGATCGGAGCGGAGCCGGTCGGAGAGCGGGTGTACAGGCTCACCGTGCGCATCGAAAATACAACGCCGGGAGATACGCAGCAAAACGCTATGTTGCAGTCATTCGTCTCGACGCACACGCTCCTGCAGGTACACCAGGGATCGTTCGTCTCGCAGTTGGAGCCGCCGGAGGCGCTTTCGGCGCTCGTGCAGAAATGCCAGAATCTCTCCACATGGCCCGTACTGGTAGGGGACGAGGGCGAGGCCGACGCGATGCTCTCCTCGCCCATCATCCTGTACGACTACCCGCGCATCGCACCGGAGAGCGTGGGAACGCTCTTCGACGGCACGGAGATCGACGAGATCCTGACGCTGCGCATCCTCACCCTGACGGACGAGGAGAAGCGAGAGATGCGCGAGGCTGACGCGCGCACACGCGACCTGCTGGAACGCACCGAGGCGCTCTCGGCGGAACAGCTTCTCAAGCTGCACGGCGTGATTCGCAGCCTGAAGCCGACCGACAAGGCAGGGGAGAGCATGGAGCCCGCAGAAGCAGCGCCAAAAGCAGTTGCTGTAAAGAACGGGACCGTGCGGACGAGAGATCGCGTGCGCCTGCATCCGAGCGCACAGGCTGACGCATTCGACATTCTACTCAACGGCAAAACCGCCCGTGTCGAAGAGATCAAGCAGGACTTCGAGGGCCGCTACTACCTCGTCGTCACGTTGGACGACGATCCTGGACGCGAGCAGGAGGACGAGCGCGTGCTGCCCGGACACCGTTTCTTCTTCTATCCGCAGGAGGTCGAGCGATTGGGGGAGGCGCGATGAGTTCTCCCACTCCCCCCCAGCGGGTACTGATCGCCTGCATCGGCAATATCTTTCTGGGAGACGATGGCTTCGGTGTCGAGATGGCGCAGCGCCTGATGCGCAGAAGCTATCCACATTACGTAGAAGTGATCGATTTCGGCATTCGCGGCGTGGAACTGGCCTACACCCTGCTCGACGACTACGACGAACTGATCCTTGTCGACGCCGTACCACGCGGAGGATCACCAGGAACGCTCTATCTTTTAGAGATCGATATGGAGAACATTCCTGCAGGGGACGCAACGCGCGTGACCCTCGACGCGCACAGCATGGACCCGGTCAGGGTACTGGCCTTCGCGCGCTTGCTAGGTGCGCGCCCGATACACGCGCTGCTCGTCGGCTGCGAACCCGCGCTGCTGGGAAGCGTGGGAGACTACGAGGATATGCAGATGGGACTGAGCGAACCGGTACAGGCCGCTCTGGATGACGCGGTCAAGATGATCGATGATCTTATTGAGCAATGGTATACTTTAAGCAACGACCCCGTCGAGAAAGGAAAGACACGATGATTACAATTGATCTTCGCAAAGTGCTGCTGGTGATTTTTCTGGTTATAGTTGGGATAACAGCGTATCAATATCGCGATGTTATGCGCTACTTACGCATGCGCTCGATGTAAAGTTCCAGGGATGAGACATTATATCCATGCACGAACTCGCCATTGCCGAGAGTATCGTTGAAGGCGTCACCCGGCACGCACAGGAGTGTCGCGCCCAGCGCGTCACATCCGTACGCGTGCAGATCGGCGAGGCCTGCGGCATCGTCAGCGACTCGTTGGCCTTCTCATTCGAGATGATCGCCAACATGGAGCCGTTGCTCAGCGGGGCGAAGCTGGTGATCGAGCGCGTGCCGCATAGGGCGCGCTGCCGACACTGCAACAAAGAGTTCAACGTGATACACTTTATTGCACAGTGTCCCACTTGCGAGACATGGGACACGGATATCATCTCCGGTACGGAACTGCGTGTTCTCGATATGGAAATCGAAACAGGCAAGGAGTAGTTTTCTATGGTAAAAATCTCCATAGTGCAGAACATCCTGGCGGCCAACGACGAGGTTGCGCAGGAGATCCGGCAGAAGCTGCTAGCGCATGGCCTGCGCACGATCAATATGATGAGCTCGGCGGGCGCAGGCAAAACCACACTGCTCGAACAGACGATCAGGCACCTGAACGGGCGTCTGAGGCTCGGAGTGATCGAGGGCGATGTCGAGACCGCAGCCGACGCCGAGCGCATCGCCGCCGCCGGTGGGGAGAGCGTTCAGATCATCACACAGGGCGCCTGCCATCTTGAGGCGCACATGGTGCGCGCGGCCCTTGCCCAGCTCGACCTGGACGCCATCGACATGCTCATCGTCGAGAACATCGGCAATCTCGTCTGCCCGGCTGGCTGGGACCTGGGCGAGGATCTCAAGGCGGTGGTCGTCAGCACAACGGAGGGAGACGACAAGCCCGCCAAGTACCCACATATGTTCGCGGCCTCGCAGATCATGATCATTAATAAGATCGACCTGCTGCCTTATGTCGACTATGACCTGAGCGCGGTGAAACGCTTCGCGCTGGCAGTGAATCCGCGCCTGCGTATCTTCGAGGTGAGCTGTCGCACAGGCGAAGGGATTGCGGCATGGTGTGAGTGGCTAGTCTCGTTTGCGCATGCAACAACCGAGGCAACAACAGAAGTGGAGGTGAGCAGGTAGCATGGAAGCGGTCTCGACGCTGCAACGCCGGCGTATCCTCATTCAAGGTATCGTACAGGGCGTGGGCTTCCGGCCCTTCGTCTACGGACAGGCGCACCACTACGGCCTGTGCGGCTTTGTGTTGAACGACAGCACCGGCGTCACCATCGAAGTCGAGGGGTCTATGACGGATCTCGACGCGTTCCAGCACGCATTGACTGAGAAGGCACCGCTCCTGGCGCGCATCGACACGCTGGCCGTCGAGCAGATACCCCTATGCCTCGATACATCCTTCGTCATCGCGCACAGCCAGAGCAGCAGTGAGCGCCTGGCGCTGATCTCGCCCGATACCTCGACATGCGCCGACTGCCTGCATGAGCTCTTCGATCCCACCGACCGCCGCTACCACTACCCGTTTATCAACTGCACCAACTGCGGGCCACGCTTCACCATTGTACAGGGCGTGCCCTACGACCGGGCCAACACCACCATGAGCGTCTTCCCACTGTGCCCGGATTGCCAGGCCGAATACGATGATCCGCTCAGCAGGCGCTTTCACGCTCAACCGAATGCCTGTCCCATATGCGGTCCACAGATGCAACTGCTCGCCCAGGACGGAGCGCCCATCGCCAGCGCCGATCCCATCGCCGCCGCCGCACAGCGATTAGCAGATGGGCAAATTCTAGCAGTGAAGGGCCTGGGAGGGTATCACCTGGTCTGCGACGCGCGCAACGAAGATGCAGTGGGACAGTTGCGGAGCCGCAAGCGCCGCGAGGCCAGACCCTTTGCGTTGATGGTTCCCGATCTAGAAACGGCGCGGCAGCTCTGTACAATCAGCGCAGACGAGGCAAAGCTCCTGCAATCGTACCGGCGCCCCATCGTCTTACTACAACAGACGTCTGACCGTTCGGTAGCACCATCGGTAGCGCCAGAACATAACACACTGGGAATTATGTTACCTTACGCACCGTTCCATTATCTGCTCCTGCATGCGTTCTCGCGCTGCATGGGCCAGGGGCGTCCGGCGGCGCTGGTCATGACCAGCGGCAATGTGAGCGACGAGCCGATAGCGTACCGCGACGAAGATGCACTCGCGCGTCTCGCGACCATCGCCGATGCCTTCCTGACGCACAACCGCGCGATCCATATGCGCTGCGACGACACGGTGATGCGCGCGGCGGCCCACGGAGAACAGTTCTTCCGACGGTCGCGCGGTTATGCGCCAGAGCCGCTCTCGCTACCACACGAATGTCCCGTTCCTGTGCTGGCCTGCGGCGGACACCTCAAGAACACGTTCTGCCTCGGTAAGAGCAGGCAGGCGTTTCTCAGCCATCACATCGGCGACCTGGACAATCTGGAGACGCTCATCTCGTTCCGCGAGGGGATAGAACATTATAAAGATCTCTTTGGCATCGCGCCCCAGGTCATAGCGCACGACCTGCACCCTGAATATCTGGCGACCAAATATGCTCTCGACGCGGCTATCCCCTATAAGATCGGCGTGCAGCACCATCATGCGCATATCGCCAGCGTCATCGCTGAGCACGGTCTGGAAGGACCGGTGATTGGGGTAGCGGCTGACGGCACAGGCTATGGCACGGACGGCGCGGTGTGGGGCTGCGAGGTGATGGTCGCCGACCTGGAGGATTTTCAACGCGTGGCGCATCTCGCATACGTGCCGCTGCCGGGCGGTGAGCAGGCGATCCGCCAGCCGTGGCGCATGGCCGCCGTCTACCTCGCGCAGGCATACGGCGACGACTTTCTTGCACTGGACATACCCTTTGTGGAGCAGATGGACCAGAGACGCTGGCACACGCTTGCCCAGATGATAGCACGCTCCATGAATACGCCGCCCACCTCCAGCCTTGGACGCCTGTTTGATGCCGTCGCCGTACTGCTGGGTATAACGGCGATCGGCGCGCAACCGGAGCGCGAGAACCAGCTTTACGAGGGGCAGGCCGCGATCGAGATGGAGATGCGCGCCGCCGCGCTAACCGGCGCTATGGAGAGCTATCCCTTCGCGCTGCACGCGGGCAGCCCTGCGCAGCTCGACGTACAGCCGCTAATACGCGCCATCGTCCAGGACATCCAGCGCGGCATCCCTGCCGCACAGATCGCCGCAAGATTTCACTATTCGATCGCGCAACTGCTCGCGGAGGCGTGTACGCAGACGCGCGAGCGCACACAGATACACAGCGTTGCACTAAGTGGAGGAGTATTTCAGAATCGCCTGTTGCTTGAACAACTCACCTTGCAGCTTGCACGACAGGGCTTCCAGGTCTACACCAACCGGCGCGTCCCGCCGAACGATGGTGGATTGAGCCTGGGGCAACTGGCAGTAGCAGCGGCGCTCATGAGGCAGGACTGACGAGTTCCACCAATGCGATGTTGTCATAAACGTCGTATTTTCAATGACGAGGAGGGTATCATGTGTTTAGGCATTCCGGGTCAGATCGTAGAGATCGTAGATGAGACCTATGACATCGCAAAGGTCGAGGTTTCCGGAATCAAACGCAACATCAGCATCGCCCTGGTGCGACCGGACGGCATCGGGCCGGGCGACTGGGTGCTGGTCCACGTAGGCTTCGCTATGAGCAAGATCGACGAGAAGGAGGCGCACGACACACTGCAGGCACTCCAGTTAATGGGCGATCCCTACAGAGACGAGATGGAGATGTTGCACAGCAGTCAGATTGAGTGACGCTGGAAAGAGAGAAGGGCGATGGCTGCTGATACCAACGCGCTGCAACAACGGCTCACAGCGCGCTTCACACAGAGTATTGAGGTACCAAAGACGTTCTTCGCGGCGGAGGCGGAGCAGATAGCACAGGCGTGCTGGTCGATGGCGCGGCGCTTCCACCAGGGAGGCAGGCTGCTGGCATTCGGCAGCGGGTCCTGGGCGACCGACGCGCAGCACGTCGCAGTCGAGTTCGTCCATCCCGTCATCGTTGGCAAGCGGGCACTCCCTGCACTCGCGCTAACCAATGATAGCGCCACGCTCAGCGGCTCACTCGCCAGCAGAGAGAGCCACGAGTTCTTCAGCAGACAGTTGCAGGTGCTGGCACGGTCCCAGGATATCGCGCTGGGCTTCTCGCAGGATGGAAACGATGCGGCAGTGCTGGCGGCGCTTGACGTGGCGCGCAGGATGGGTCTACTCACGCTGGGACTGAGCGGAGGCGAAGGTGGTCAGATCACGCAGATGACGGTCGATTTCCGCTTCATCGTGCAGGCGAACGATCCGTTGGTGATACAGGAGACGCACGAGACGCTCTACCACATCCTGTGGGAACTTGTACATATTTTCTTTGAGCATGAAGGGATGTTGCGATGATGAATAGTAAAGCTCCGTATTCGGCTGCTAACGACGCTGCGCGTCTACCTACGGTCAAGCAGCCGCAAGGTAGTAATCCATTCGCCTGTATGCTTGACGAAGAGGGACACTGCATCACCTGTTCGGACGAGGCGCTCTCCGTGAAGGTGTTGCTCGTCGATCGGGAGACGGAGATGGCGCGCGTGGAAGTGCAGGGCAAAGAAGAGGAGGTAGACATCACGCTGATCGAGAACGTACGGCCCGGCGATATCTTGCTGGTGCACGGCGGCGTCGCCATCGCCTGCACAGAGGGAAACGGCGATGAATAGCGAGGGATCGGAGTACGACCGGCTCTTCTACCCATACCTTTTCGAGGGCGGTCAGGTCAGCACCGAGGAGGTACTGGCACAGGTGCGGCACTCGATACTGGAGAAGTGCGCCGAGATCGTCGAACTCCGGCGCGTCGTGCTTGAGCGGTCAGGTCCGCAGATCATCGCCGTTGGGCGCGCAATGGCACGGGCCTTCGCCTCCGGCGCGACGCTGCTGGCCTTCGGGAACGGCGGCAGCACTACCGACGCGCAGGACATCGTGACCGAACTGCTGCGCCCGCCGTTTCCCTCCTGGTCGCCGCTACCGGCGATCGCGCTGACCAACGACAGCGCCGTCATCACAGCGGTAGGCAACGACGTTGGCTTCGAGAATATCTATGCACGCCAGGTGATCGCCTTCGGCAAACCAGGCGACATCGCGCTGGGCATCTCGACCAGCGGCAACTCAGCGAATATTCTGTTTACCTTCGAGCAGGCTAAGAAGCAGGGATTGCTGACGATAGGACTGGCCGGGTACGATGGCGGGAAGATGGCACGTTCTGCTGCCGTTGACTACTGCATCACCACGGCTGGCGATCATATTCCGCGCCTCCAGGAGGTGCAGGCGACCACATATCACGCGCTGCTGGAGATCGTGCAGCTTTTGTTACAAGAGGATAAATTATAGCAAACCGAGAGTTATGTGCAGTCTGACGCGCAAGGAGCAAATGCGATGAAATATGTCGATGAATACCGGGATTCAGACCTGGCGCGTTCCATCTCAACAGAGATCGCGCGCCTTAGCAACGGACGCAGTATCAAATTGATGGAGGTCTGCGGAGGGCACACGCACACCATCTACAAGCACGGCATCGAGGATGTCCTGCCCCCCAATATCGACCTCGTGCACGGGCCCGGCTGCCCGGTCTGCGTGCTCCCAATGGGGCGCATCGACGACGCCATCGCCATTGCGCATACCGAGAACGTCATCTTCACCACCTTCGGCGACATGATGCGCGTCCCCGGCTCACACGGCAGCCTGCTCGACGCCAAGGCTGAGGGTGCCGACGTGCGCTTCGTCTACTCGCCGCTCGACGCGCTCAAGATCGCGCACCAGAACCCCGATCGCCAGGTGGTATTTTTCGCCATCGGCTTCGAGACCACGGCTCCATCCACCGCCGTTACCCTGCTACGCGCGCAGGCGGAGAAGATTAAGAACTTCTCCATCTTCTGCAACCACGTCACCATCATACCCGCGATCAAGGCTATTCTGGACTCGCCCGACCTGCGCCTGGACGGCTTTCTTGGGCCGGGACATGTGAGCATGGTGATCGGCATGCGACCGTACACATTTATCGCGCGCGACCACCACAAGCCCATCGTCATCGCAGGCTTCGAGCCGCTCGACATTATCCAGACGACGTACATGGTCGTCAAGCAGCTCAGCGAAGGGCGGGCCGAAGTCGAAAACCAGTACGCGCGCGTCGTGCGGGCAGAGGGCAACGTCAAAGCCCTGGAGGCGATGGCACGCACGATGGAGCTGCGTCCCTTCTTCGAGTGGCGCGGGCTGGGCTTCATCACGCACAGCGCACTGAAGCTACGCCCGGAGTTCGCGCCGTGGGACGCCGAGCTGCGCTTCGAGGTGCCGGGCCTGCGCGTCGCCGATCCCAAAGCCTGCCAGTGTGGAGAAGTGCTCAAGGGCGTTATCAAGCCGTGGGAGTGCAAGGTCTTCGGCACTGCCTGCACGCCGGAGACGCCGATCGGCACTTGCATGGTCTCGCCGGAGGGGGCCTGCGCCGCCTACTTCAGTTACGGACGCTTCTCGATGGCATCCGAACGCTCGCGGCTGAACATTCTGCCGGTCACGCAGGCAAGGGAGGCTTAGCGCTTCCCGGCCATGTCAAGGTGATGCATGGTTTTAAAAGATAGGACGGAGGACTTTATGGAGAGACAGGACGCGCGCGTCGACGAGGTACTGAACAAGATCGAGCGCACACGGCAGGCGCGGCGCAACAAATTCTATCTGCGCGACGAGCATATCACGCTCAGTCATGGCAGCGGCGGCAAGGCGACACACAACCTGATCGAGGGCGTCTTCGCGCCCGCCTTCTCCAACCCGATACTCGACCAGATGGACGACTCGGCGCGGCTGGAGATCTCCGGTGCGCGCCTCGCCTTCACTACCGACACCTACGTCGTCAGCCCGCTCTTCTTTCCAGGCGGCGACATTGGCAAGCTCGCCGTACATGGCACGATCAACGATCTCGCAATGGCGGGTGCCGAGCCGCTGTATCTCTCCGCTGGCTTCATCTTAGAGGAGGGCTTCCCCATCGCCGACCTGAAGCGCATCGTCACCTCGATGGCACTGGCGGCGAAAGAGGCTGGCGTCTCCATCGTCACCGGTGACACCAAGGTCGTGCAGCGCGGCAAAGCGGACGGTCTGTTTATCAACACGGCGGGCATCGGTCTCATACGCAACGCAGCGGTAGCGGGACAGGTCCAGGTGCAGCCGGGCGACCGGGTGCTGTTGAGCGGACCCGTCGGGGACCACGGCATCGCCATCATGCTGGCGCGCGACGAGCTCGACATCGAGACGAGCGTTGTGAGCGACACGGCACCGCTGCATACGCTGGTGGCGCACCTGCTGGCGGCGGTCGGAGACGGTGTGCGCTGCCTGAAGGACCCCACACGCGGCGGCGTCGCAACCACACTCAACGAGATCGCCCTGAGCTCCGAAGTCTCCATTGCCCTCGACGAACGGGCCATCCCCATCCACGCCGAAGTCAGGGGTGCCTGCGAGATACTGGGCCTGGACCCCTTGACGATCGCCAACGAGGGCAAGTTACTAGCCATCGTCAGGCCGGAGGCCGAGCGGGAAGCCCTGGCGGCGCTGCGCAGTCATCCGCTGGGACGCGAGGCCGCGCTGATCGGTACGGTGCAGGCCCAGCCGCCGGGGATGGTCTTCTTACGCACCGATATCGGGGGAACGCGAGTTCTGGATATGTTAGTGGGCGATCCTCTGCCACGCATATGTTAAACTAAAGGAAGGATGCAGAAAAGTCTCTCTATGTGAGATGAGGATGTCGCCCACCTTCTCACCTTCTGCAAGAACAACGCGCCTGATCAGCGCGTTGTTCGGGTTTTTGGGAATACGTCCTATAATCGCTCTTTACTGAATAGACATCATTCAGCAGAGGATACCCGAAACCTGTTCGTCAATCAAATCTATCAAGGTAATTCAGGGACATCACCGTATCGGGCATGCTGACCACAATTTAGCGGTCTTACGCCATATTGCTCTCAATCTCCCGCGGCAAGAACGTACGGCCAAGGTCGGCGTCAAAACCAAACGGCTCAAAGCTGGTTGGAGCAATGAGGATCTCCTGAAAGTTTTAGGTATCCCAAATTAAGATGCGATTGCCCTGGAAACACGCCTCTTGTCTCTTGCATTTCATGTGTTTCAAATGTAATCTAATAGTGCGTGAGGAAAAAGAGGTTATTGAAAGGCGGGCAATGGCGGGGGCCAGCCATAGGATCAACCCACGCCACTACATTTTTTGCATTGGAAGGGGAATTATGGATATTATCCTGATCGGAGCACCGGGAGCGGGGAAGGGGACACAGGCTGAGAAGCTTTCTCAGCTCTTTGGAATGCGCCATATTGCTAGCGGTGACTTGTTCGAAAAGGCATTTGAAGAGCAGACAGAGCTTGGGTTAAAAGCGCGGATGTATGTTGATCTAGGGGAACTGGTTCCCGATGAGATGACGATCCCGATGGCGCTTCGTCACATTGAGGAACCTGAGAGTACGCATGGCGTAGTGCTGGATGGCTTTCCGCGCACTCTCTCGCAAGCACTGGCACTGGATGCAGAACTACAACAGCTCAACCGACAGATTGATCTCGTGATCTCCCTCAAGGTTTCGCGTGGAGAATTACTGAGGAGGCTAGCGGGCAGAGTATTCTGTCGAGCAAATTCACACGTCTACAATGTCGAGCTTCACCCACCGAAAGTGCCTGGTGTGTGTGATCTGGACGGCAGTATGCTCTATCAACGTCCTGATGATACAGGAGAAGCAGTGCGAAAAAGGCTGGTCGTCTTCTTCTATGCAGCCGGCCAGGTGCTCGACCACTACAAAAAGCAGAACAAGTTGAGGGAGGTGGATGGCAATCAAAGTATCGACCAGGTACAGGCGATGATCACGAGTGAGATAAATGATTACATGGGGAAAAGGTAGAAAGCAGGGAGAGGTGTTCTCATGGTACAAAAAACGCCAATAACCGTGGCATACGGGGATGGCATCGGGCCAGAAATCATGGAAGCGACCCTCCATATCCTAAAAGCAGCGGAGGCCCGTATCGAAATTGAACCCATCGAAGTGGGCGAGAAAGTCTATTTGCGCGGCATCAGCGCCGGTATTGAGCCAGGCGCCTGGGAGTCTCTGCGGCGCACGCGGGTCTTCCTGAAAGCGCCCATCACGACTCCCCAGGGTGGTGGATACAAGAGCCTCAACGTCACCACTCGCGTCACGCTAGGGCTCTATGCTAATGTACGACCCTGTGTATCCTACTATCCGTTTGTCGATACCAGGCATCCCGACATGGATGTGGTCATCATTCGTGAGAACGAGGAAGACCTTTATACCGGCATCGAGTATCGCCAGACGCATGATATGGTGGAGAGCCTGAAACTGATTAGTCGTCCCGGCTCCGAAAAAATCGTGCGTTACGCCTTCGAGTACGCTCGAAGCCACAATCGTAAGAAGGTTGTCTGCTTCATCAAAGATAATATTATGAAGCTGACCGATGGCCTCTTCCACAAGGTATTTAACGAGATTGCGGAAGAATATCCCGATATTCAGAATGAGAGCTGGATCGTTGACATCGGGTCAGCAAAACTAGCCGACACCCCAGAAGCATTCGATGTGCTTGTCTTGCCTAACCTGTATGGTGATATTCTTTCCGACGTGGCGGCTCAGCTTGCCGGTTCGGTTGGTCTCGCTGGTTCAGCAAACATTGGCGATAGTTGCGCGATGTTTGAGGCCATTCACGGTTCCGCTCCTCGTCGTGCGAGCCAGAACATCGCCAATCCCTCTGGGTTATTGCTCGCGGCGGTGATGATGCTGGTTCACATCAATCAACCAGATGTCGCGACACTCATACACAATGCCTGGTTGCGTACTGTTGAGGATGGCATTCACACCTACGATATTTATGTGGAGGGGGTGAGCAAAGCAAAGGTTGGTACAAGAGAGTTCGCGGAGGCCGTTAGCGCTCGTCTTGGTCAGGAGCCACATATGCTCAAGGCAATTCGTTATACGTCAGCGCCGGCACTTATTACCAATGAACAGGTGAGCGCATCCTCGTCTTCCGAGAAGAAGGATCTGGTGGGGGTAGATATCTTCCTGGATTGGCATAGCGGAAGTGCCGAGGAACTGGGCGAGAGCTTTAAGAAGCTGAGCAGTCATGGCCTCGAGTTGAAGGTGATTACGAACCGTGGCGCGAAGGTGTGGCCGGAGGGCCTGCCCGAGACGTTCTGTACGGATCAGTGGCGCTGCCGTTTCATGGCACCTCATGCTGGCGATGTAATCAACCATTTGCAGATCATCGCACTGCTTCAGCACATAGACGAAGCAGGCTATGACTTCATTAAGTTTGAGAACCTGTACAACTTCGATGGCCGACCGGCATACTCGACGGTACAGGGTGCATAGGTTTGTAAAATAGGTTCTCTCGAAAATCTCGGTCATACCTCTCTATCTGTAAATCATTTCATTCCATGAACGGAATCTGTACAATTATATGGGTGCTTTTCAGAGGCTCTCGATCACAAAACAGAGTTCGACGCGTGATATTCTGTGGTTGTTTATTGCTACGCGCATTGTGCTCATCATTATTACATATATCGCTTATATTCTGCTCACGGCACCTAAATACTCAAGTACGCCGGTGGATGTCGTTGCCCTGTTCACGACCTGGAACCGCTGGGACGCCGCTAATTATGTAAGGATCGCGCAGTACGGCTACGAGCAGCGGGTCGACCTGGCCTTCTTTCCGCTCTTTCCCCTGCTCGTCAGCGCGATCGGGCACGTGCTGGGCAGTTGGAGCTACTTGCTCGCCGGAACGCTGATCAGCAACGGAGCACTACTGGGCGTGCTCTTCCTGCTCTATAGGCTGGCGACCGATGCGTTCGACGCGACGACGGCGCAGCGCACGCTACTCTACCTGTGCATCTTTCCCACAGCGCTCTTCTTTTTCGCGGCCTACAACGAATCGCTATATCTCCTGTTCACGGTGGGGGCGTTTCTGGCATTGCAGAGGCAGCGGTGGGGGCTGGCTGGCTGGCTGGGCCTGCTGGCGTCGCTCACACGCTCGGTGGGTATTCTGTTCGTTATCCCTTATCTCTATGAATTGTGGGTGACGCGGGAGCAGGTGCTCACGAACGTACGCAGCTTCGTGATTAGCGTGTTGCCTGTCGCTCTGATTCCCCTGGGAACGGCGCTCTACGGCATCTACTGCTGGATAACGGTCGGCGATCCACTGGCGTTCGTCCATGTGCAGCAGCATTCGGGCCGTTACCTGGCGTGGCCCTGGCAGGGGATCTGGCAGGCGACTACGGCACTGCTGATCGAACCACAGGCGTTCGGCTCCTCCAACCAGGCACACCTGCTGCTCGATCTGGCAGCGACGCTCGGTTTTATCGCGTTGGTGATTGTGGGCTGGCGCAGACAGCGTATGAGCTACAACCTGTGGATGTGCTTCAATATTGTCTACATCCTGCTCTATCCGGCCCTGGATAAGCCCGATATCCTGCTCTCCAATCAGCGCTTCGTGCTGGAACTGTTCCCGGCGTTTTTGACGCTGGCGCTGCTCGGCATACAGAAGCCACGCCTGCATCAGGCGCTGGTCCTGATCTTCCCCACGCTCCTGGCGGTCTTGAGCATCGCATTTTTGATGAATCGTTGGATCGTGTAGCATGTATTCGTGCTCTTGACTTTCCATCCCTGACTCCACTAGAATAACCAGGAAAAACTTGAAGGTCATTTTGAAAGCTGGTCATGAAACGTGCTCCAACCCGCGATATAATCTGGCTCTTTCTCGCGACGCGCCTGCTGCTGATGCTGGTGACGTACTTCGGCTATATTCTGCTGACCGCGAGCAAGTATTCGGGCGCACAGGTGAACCTGGCGGCATTCTTCTCCTCCTGGGATCACTGGGACGCGCAGCGATACCTGTCGATCGCACAATATGGCTATAAGACGCCGTTCGATTTTGCCTTTTTTCCGCTCTTCCCGCTTTTGACGGCGCTTCTCACGCCTCCACTGGGTAGTTGGAGCTATCTGTTCGTCGGGATGCTGATCAGCAATGGGGCGCTGCTGGGCATGCTGTTCGTGCTCTACCAGCTTGCCGTGGATAGCGGCGGCGAGCAGGTGGCACGGCGGACGCTGCTGTATCTGTGCATTTTCCCCACGGCGTTCTTCTTTTTCGTGGCCTACAACGAGTCGTTATTTTTATTGTGCGTCACCGGAGCGTTTCTCGCGCTACGGCGGCAGCGCTGGTGGGTAGCGGGACTGCTCGGCCTCTTCGCCACTCTGACGCGCTCGGCGGGAATATTGCTGGTCATACCATATCTTTACGAACTGTGGCAGGCGCGCGAGAGCTTAGTGGTGAAAGGGCGCACGTTGGTGTTTGCCGTGGCGCCGATTGTGCTGATTCCGTTGGGCATACTCCTGTATAGCCTCTATTGCTGGAAGATGACGGGCAATCCACTGATATTCGCTTCGGTGCAGTATCACTGGGCGCGCCATCTCTCCTGGCCGTGGGTCGGCATCTGGCAGGCGCTCTTCGAGTTCTTCTGGAATCAGCCGTTTGGCTCATTTAATGAGGTCCACGTGCTGCTCGACCTCAGCGCGACGCTGGCTTTTATCACGCTGGCTATAGTGGGGAGGCGCCAGTTGCGCGGGAGTTATACGTTGTGGACGGGTTTTCTCCTGCTGTACATAATTCTGACGCCGAGCATAGATCAGCACGATTCGCTGATCTCCAATCAGCGTTTTGTGTTGGAGATGTTCCCGGCATTCATTACGTTGGCGATGCTCGGTATACAGAGGCCACGCCTGCACCAGGCATGTATGCTGCTCTTTCCTCCCCTACTCGCCACGCTCAGTCTGCTCTTTGTAATGAACCGTTGGATGGTATGAAAGTTTATGGCACAAAAAATTTCAGGAGCTATTCCTGCATCAAATGGTGAAAGATTGCACACAAAGCGCTCTAATGCGGACACGGGGATGATATTCTATACGCTGGCCTTTGTCCTGTGTGTCCTGATCAGTGTCACGCCGCTTAACCGCCTGGCGGGTACGACTTTTCTGCTGGCACTCCCAACCAATACGTTGCTTATCGACGTGGGGACGTGGTTGCCGATCGACCTCGGCTTCAGCGCTCATGCTCGTGACTCGCAGCTCACGACGCATACCGTTCTGCTGCTCACGCTGGTAGCGCTGGCCTTTCTGATCTACGGATTGTGCGCCCGGTATATACAGCGACGCCCGCAGCAGGATAGCTACAGGCGTATCCTGGGACTGATCTGGATCGGGACAATTAGCGCGGGACTGGTCTTTCTCCTGACGCCGGGTATGCTCTCGCACGATGCATTCGTTTACGCGGGTTATGGTCGTGTGCTCGCCGTACATGGGGCCAACCCTTACTTTGTGCCACTCACCAATTTTCCGCGCGATCCACTGATACCGTTCGATGACTGGAGCAATGCACCAGCCGCGTATGGTCCGCTCTGGCTACTCATCTGCACGCTATGCTCCCTCTTTGCGGGGAGTGACCCTTTACACTACCTGCTGATCTACCGCGCGCTTGGATTAGCGGCGCATCTCCTGAACGCGCTCCTGGTCATGATGATTTTGCGCAAGATGGAATGCTCGTCGCGCACGGTTGCGCTGGGAACGCTGCTCTACGCGTGGAATCCGCTCGCGCTGCTGGAGAGCAGCCAGGGAGGGCATAATGACACGTTTATGGTAACGATGATCCTGTTGGGCATGTTCTTCTGCGTACAGGCAGAACGCAGGAAGATCAGGCATTTTTCAGATCTGCGCTACTATCTGCTGGCAATCATCGCCTTTACGCTGGCAACCCTGGTCAAGTTCACGGCTGCTCCGTTGATCGTCTTCTTGCTGGTATGGATCGCTCGCCAGACGCTCTACTCTGCGGCAAACAGTGACCTGCCGGTGAGGCGGCTGGAGTGGCGTCGTGCATCGTTAGCGGTTGTGGTGGGAGCTTTTCTCAGCGGGGCGCTGGCATTAGCATTTTACGCACCATTCTGGATCGGACACAGTATTCCTGCGATCGTGAGAAGCTTCACCTCGCCGCCGTCCGCGTATCAAGCGTATGGCTCCATTCTGTTCGCCATCATCAAATGGATAGGGGTTTACGGTCTTCCCACACAGGGATGGATGGCGCGTGTGCTGTTCGTGCTGAGTCTGCACAGCACCTGGAGCGCGCTCAATCTGCTGGTTGTGGTCGTTACGATGGGCGTGGGCGGTCTATGGTTGTGGCGCGTTCCGACAACACGCACGCTGGCGCTCGCCAGCCTCAGCGTACTGGGCGCGCTCCTCATCGTGACGCCCTGGTTCTTCCCCTGGTACGTGATCTGGCTGGTCGGCCTCGCCGCGCTCTGCGTACCTTATGATCGCGTAGGGAGAGCGCTGGTAGGCGCGACGCTCGCGTTCTCAGCATCGGCATTCTGCATCTACCTCTACGCGCGCGGCATCCCACCGCTGGGGTCCTGGATCGGACTCACATTTCTCACCACGATCGGTCTCCCTATAGTTGTGTTGCTGGCGCTGCTGTTCTTTCCGCGCTTGCATAATGCCCTTGGGAGGCTCATCCGCTATCTTGGTAAAGTTCGTTTGATTGGTAAAACATGATTACCATGTCAGTCCAGGTGGATCGGGACAGCCCACCTGATCCTGCCGCCTTAACGCCGACATTTACACGCTATGAATCAGAGATCGCCTCAACCTCCCCAGGCTCCATCTTCTCTGGCACAGCCTTCCTGCGTACGCTGGAGATCAGGATGGCCAGGACGAAGCCAAACAGGATGAAGTTGCGCAGCGTCGTTACGGGGTAGAACCAGGGTACGGATGGAACGCCCATGATGGAGCCAGATGCAGACATATTATAGATAAACGGATAAATGAAGGTCGTCAAAGCGCCGATAGCGGCCCAGGGAACGATCCAGCGCAGATTGGAGCCGCCGATAGAGGCCACCAGCGGCACAACCCAGATCAGATACTGCGGGCTAAACACCTTCCCCGTGACCATTACGATCAGCAGGGTCAGCAGCATAGAGGTAGAGAGTTCGATCTTCTTGCGCCATTGTAGCCAGTAGGTAAAGAGCAGGCCAGCAACCATCAATAGCGTCTCAATGAGCGAGATCGGTATGGAGTAGGCATGCAACATATTCAGGGAGCCGTATGTGAACATATACGTGATGGGAGGAGACCCCAAGAAGTTCGAGAGCCAGATCAACGACGCCCCGAACGACTCCACCTGGATCGGGCGCGTCTGGAAGTAGCTGAGAGGCGCGATCGTCCCCTCGACATTCAGCAGCAAAGAAACGCCCATCACAATGATACACACACCAATAAACGTGGCCAGTGGCCGCCAGCGACGCCATGCGTACCAACGCTCGCGCGAAGCGAGCTGCTGCGCAAACAGGAGCGGGATCAGCAAAGGGACAGGATAGAACTTGATCAAAAACGCCAGGGCCAGAGCGACAAAAGCCCAGACCCAGCGTCTCCGTTCGGCCAGGATCAACGTCGCCAGTGTGAGGAGCGACGGCACCAGATCAAAACGGCCCGCCGCCGTCGCCCAGCCACCGATCACGAGCAGAACAGCGCCAGCGATAGCAGATCGGCGCGACTTAAAGCGCAGCAGGATGAAGTACATGGCGGCAGCAAGCAGTATCATCACTATAGCGAAGCTCACCTGATACCAGCCAGGCGGCGAGAGCAGCGCCAGGGTGAAAGGTATTAGAGCAAGCATTGGATATTCATGGGGCAGGGCGTGAAAGCTATCCGTGATGTCCTGCGTCACTACGAAGTTCACAAGCGCGTCCGGCGCATGATACTCATTGCGCAGGTTATCCGCGATCTGAGCATTCGTGTAGAATTGACCTTCAGTATACAAAATAAAGCCGCATTGCGACGCAGGATACGACTGCACAGCTGCCATACCATACAAGAAGGTAGAGGCATAGCACTGATATCTGGCTGCATCCGTATTGGTGTTAAAGATCTGCCACGAGGCGCCACAGTAGAGCAATATTCCCATCACTACTACGATAACAACATCCAACAGGTAGGGTGGTCGCTTATTCTTTGTTAGCCTGGACACAATAGTTTCTTTCGTGTCCTGTCCTTTTGTATCGATATTCATCTATCGCATCTCATAAACATGGGCATCCTGTATACTTTTATTACGCGAGGCAGGGCAGGTTCATTCTTCTAGATCATATCCGCCAGACCCGACTACACGATCCACATTAACAGTATAAATTCACGTACAAAACCGATCGCAGGGGACAGTATAGAGACGTCTCGCGCAGCCTGTCAAGGAACCTCCGAAAAAATACATACTTTTATGTATGCAAAACTAACTACGTTCTCATATATAACGAGCCAACATCGCTTATGATTTCATCATTTTAGTCCTAAAATCCCATGAGCCTGGCGGGCATGTGCGATACAATAGCTATATCGAGAAGAAAATGAGAGAACGAGATCATATTCGACGGGCTTCTTCTACATTCTATTGATGAACAGGGATCCGAGATCGGACGGGGACGGAAATCTTATGGAAAGACAACCAGAACAACAATTGACCGATAGACGAGAGATCAATTTTTCGAATGGAAATCGGGCCCAGGCGGTTCTAGCGCCCGTCGGCACTCAAACGGACGAACTGGCGTCCATGCTGGGCATGCTGGCGCCGAGGAACGCCATTCTCATCGCGGGAGGCGCTTCGGCGATGGACAAAGAGAGCGACGACAAACTTTTTCCGTTGCTCATGAATGGCGTCGTTCATCCAGCGACCTCGCTCGGTGCCCTGATCATCGACGGCGGGACGCAGACGGGTGTGATGGCACTGATCGGTCTGGGGGTAGCGCAACAGCAACACAGGCCGCCACTGCTGGGAGTCGCGGCGGATGGCATGGTCCTCTATCCCGGCAAGACGACCGGCACGAGCACATATGCCGTCCCACTGGATCCCAACCACTCTCACTTTGTCCTTGTAGAGACTGATATATGGGGAGTGGAGACCGAAACAATGTACGAGTTGGTGCAATTTCTCTCGCGCGAGCATTCCTCAGTTGCTATTCTGGTCAACGGCGGTGAGATTGCCAGAAGAGAAGCATTGTATAATGTCCGCCAGGGGCGTCCACTGATCATCATCGAGGGAAGCGGTCGGGCAGCAGATGAGATTGCGCATGCCATGCGCAACGCAAAAGCCTCTTCATCCGATACTGAGCTTGCAGAGATCGTCGCAGATGGGAAGCTGCACCTCTTTCCCCTTACTGGCCCTGCAAAAGAGCTAGAGCAATTGACCTTGCATCTGCTTCAGCGGAGATAAAATCATCAGTTCATGGAGGTTTGTAGTGAAACTATTCAAGCGCTTTCCAAATTTCCATCCGTTATCAGCAGAGGAGCCGTATATCGTCAAACCTGCTGCCAGAAGCGATTATCCTGCCTTTGCCGAAGATTTTATTACGCTCGATACAGAGCTGATGAAACAATTTCGTGAGCTTGATAACGAGGCACAACGCCGTCAGAACTGGTACCGCTGGATGTACATAATTCTGGTGCTCGGCGGAGCGCTCACCACTATTCTACTCATTGTTCAGATAGCATTCATCTCGATTACCGGCTTCGATCTCGCCGGGGCGGTGCTCGCGGCTGTGTTGGGGACGGCCACAGCCATATCGCGCTCCTTTAAACATCATGAACACTACTTGAACGCCCGCCTGGCGGCTGAACGGCTGCGCAGTGAGTATTTCTTATTTCTTGGACATATTGGCCAGTACGCCGACGATCAACACCGCGTACAAAATCTGCGTTTTCGCGTGAACGAAATACACAAGGAGGGATTGTATGAGCCAGCGCGATAATATTCAATTTCTCGCACTCTACAAAGCGTATCGTTACGAGGATCAGTTGCAATTCTACAAAAATCGGCACCAAGAGTTTGAGGCGGCAAACACACAGGCGGTTACAATAAGTATAGTGCTGATATTTCTCACGGCCCTTACAGCGGGAGTTGCATCTTCGACTAACATCTCCTGGTTGAAGCTGACCTGTTTACTGGTAGCGGCGATAAGCCCGATCCTCTCCAGCGCGCTGGCAGGATACAGCGCGTTATATGGCTTCGAACAGCAGGCAAAACTGTACCAGGACACGATGAATAATCTGTTGCAAACCAGTACTAAAGAGCCCGACCTGCAACAGGATCTCAGCGATACCAGCAGCGCTGAGAAGATAGATGAGTACGTTTACGAGATGGAGAATGTCCTGCTGGTAGAACAGGGGCAATGGGGACAGTTAGCCAGGGAGTTGAAGCCATCCGAGGCATAGGGTATGCTATTCAGTTGTGTGAGGAAAGTGCCGCCTCTCAGGCATGCCAGCCAATCAGGGCCAGGAGGCATCGTACATTATGTCTACTAGTCCTGTATCATAGTCTGGCTGCGAGCCGATATGCTACAATAGCATGGCAGCAAAATAGATCTTGTACGGAACACGAGGTAGAGTATGCAAGCATTGGAAGAAGGGCAGAGATTCGAACGCTATCGCGTGCAGCGTCGCCTGGGAAGCAGTGTGTCGGGGGCAAGTTACGAGGCCGAAGACACACTTTTGCAGCGCAAAGTGACCCTCAAGTTGATTCATCCCTGGGCGACGTTACAGGATGCGGCGCGGCGCCAGTTCTTTCGCGAGATGCAGGGTATCGGCGAACTGACTCATCCCTGCCTGGCAGCCGTCCTTGATTATGGAGAAGTTGATGGGCGGCTCTACATTGCGCGTCGTTATGTCACGCCCGGCTCGCTGCTTGGCGACGAGGGAAGATACTGGTTTCAGCCGCCGTTGGACATTTCGCGTGCCGTTCACTGCACTTATCAACTTGCAGAGGCACTCCAGTATATCCATAACAATGGATTTCTCCATGGGTCATTGACTTTCGCGAATATTCTGGTGTTATGTGGCATTGGAGAAGACAACGACCCATTCCTGATCGCGGACGTCGGCACGACCCACTTTGTGCGCCGCTTCGGCCAGCTTCAGAGTGCTGTATTGCCGATCACAGCAGCGCCCGAACAGTTCGGCCAGCGCGTGATGCCCGCCAGCGATCAATACGCGCTGGCAGTTATACTCTATTTCTGGCTGACCGGGTGCCTGCCTTTCCTGGGGACGCCGGAAGAGATCGAGCAGCTCAAGCTGACTGAGAAGCTCACGACGCTCACCTCATTGAATCTCAATATACCTCTTGAGCTGGAAGGCGTGATCAGACGTGCGCTGCGCGTCTATCCTGAAGAACGCTATCCATCCATCCTGGCGTTCGCCGACGCGCTTCAGGCGTCGATCGCGCGCCTGGTTCCAACATCGCCATTGCCTGTCGCTAAAAAGCAAACTGAAGTTGTCCCGCACAGCATAGAGGCGACTCCGGAGCCTGCGATGCTCGATATTGCCGAAAGCGAGCAGATTGAACAGATATCGATAGCTTACAATCCAGTAAACGAACCCATATTTGCACCCGTCCAACAGAACGGCGAGGAGGTTCTCAAGTGGCACGAGAATGCCAATGGGGCCACTCGCCAGCACGCATGGACGCACGACCAGGTTTTTCGCGATAGCCCGACATCGATCCTTGAACTCCTTTCCATGGGCGTGCTACCGCCTGAGCCGGTCCTGCGAGTAGATCAACCGACGCAACCAGCGCAGCCAATCATACCAGAGCCATCGGCACAACCCGAGACGCCAGTGGAGCCTGCACAAAATAGCGCGTCGTCGCTTTATCAAGATGTGGAAGAGGGCGAGGCAGAACTCGCTGTCGAGGAGGCATCAGGTCCACTACAGGCAAGCTTCGTCATCACATCGGTCTATATCGAGAGCTCGCAGGAGGTTGTTATAGAGCGCGCAGAAACAACGCTTGGCCGGGCAGGTTCAAGCGATATTCTGCTGGACCAGGGCGTCCTCACGTCGCGCCACCACGCGCTGCTGAAACAGGAGGGCGATCACTACTTCATCTACGATCAGCGCAGCGCCAACGGAGTTATGGTCAACGGTGAGAAGATCGTCGACGAAACGGCGTATGAGATTAAAGATGGCGACCATATCGTTATTGGTGAATATGAGCTGGTCTTCCACCTCAAGCCGTCCAGCCAGGATGCCGCTGGTGCCCTCTATATCAGTTGAGAGAAATAGTTTCATGAAAGCTACTTTCTACTCTTCTATCCCCTCTGCCAACGGGACAGCTTAGTTGACGGTGGCCTGACCAGGACCGCCAGCGGCGTGGCAGATATCGATGGTCGCCTGGCGTCCGGTGCGTTCGGGATAGAATCTTTCCACATCCTGGCGCAGATTCTCGATTGCCTCATTGCGCACCAGCGTAATAGTGCAGCCGCCGAAGCCTCCACCAAGCATACGGGCGCCCAGTACGCCATCCACCTGACGAGCGATCTCGACCAGTGTGTCAAGCTCAAAGCAGCTCACCTCGTACTCGTCGCGCAGACCTTCGTGGCCGAGCCAGAGGATCGGACCAACATCCTCAATCTCGCCGCGCTCTAAAGCTGCCGCGACCTGGAAGACGCGCTCATTCTCCGCGATGATATAGCCCGCGCGTTTGCGCAGAAGCTCGGGCAGATGTCGCTTATAGCGCTGGAACTGGTCAGGCGAGATATCCCGCAAGGCCCTGACCTGCTGTGCCAGAGACTTATCCGGCTCATGCCGCGCAATGGCCTCGCGCAGAATCTTCGTCGCCTCCTCGCACTGCTGGCGCCGCTCGTTGTAGGCCGAGGAGGCCAGTTCACGGCGCACATTCGTGTCGATGACCACGAGCGAGATCTCCGTCGCCTCAAAGGGAATATAGCGGTAGGTATAGGAACGGCAATCGAGCAGGATGGCTTTCCCCGGTCGACCAAGGACCGACGACGCCTGGTCGAGGATGCCCGAGCGCAGTCCCGAGGCAGCATGCTCGGCGCGCTGGCAGATCTGGGCCACCTGCATCGGCGTCAAGGTCGCGCCCTTATCGCCAATAGTAAACTTGCCGCCGGAGAAGAGCGCACACGCCTCTGCGGTACCGACCTCCACGGACGCCGACGAACTCATCCCGCTCCCCAGGGGTACATTGCCACTGACGACGGCATCGAAGCCCCGCAGTTGCACGCCGTCGCGTTTCAGTTCGCTCACCACGCCCAGGATGTAGCGCGCCCATCCTGGGAGATTGGCACGCTGCTGATCGAAAGAGGCGGGCAGGCCCTCAAGGGAGAACTGTGCCTGTGCCTGGAAATGCACCGACCAGAGGCGCACCGTCTGATCGCTGCGCGCCCGCCCGGCGAAAGAGGCCACACGATCGACGGCGGCGGGCAACACGAAGCCATCGTTATAGTCCGTGTGCTCGCCGATGATATTTACGCGGCCAGGGGCCCACGCGGCTCCAAACGGACCGACGTACGTCACCCCATCGTGGAAGATCTCAGGAAATATTTCTAGCGCATCGCTTGCCGGTTTGGGGAACTTCGTTGTAGCCATGCTCTTCTCTATGCCTCTTTCTGTGCAATTGCCGCGCGCAGCTCCTGCGCCTTCTGCGCGGGCGATGAATCGTTCGTCCACAGGCCCCAGAGCGCCTCCGACGACGCGGCAAATTTCAGCTTGCCGGGCGCGCGGCCAATGGTCTGGATTTCGATATGGAAATGGAAGCGCTCATCGGCGACCTGGTGCAGTCCCATCAGATAGGGCATGGGGGCCATCGCGCCATCGAAGAGGGCGTTGTAGCCGTTTATCACGCGCAGCAGCATCGCCGCGAGGTCGCGCAGTTCATCGTCCTGCATCAGTGCGAGATTGGCTACATGGCGCCGGGGGTAGAGATGCGTCTCGTAGGGGTAGCGCACGTAGGGCGGCAGAAACGCCTGCCAGCTTGCATTATCTGCAACCTGGTACTCGCTCTCGCCCAGCTCGATCAGCAAGCGGCAGAAGGAACACCGGCGTCCGGCCTGGTCATCTTCCACGACTGTCTCCAGCTCGCGCTCAAGCGTGGGCGGTAGCACGGAGACACCGTACGCCTGGCCGTGTGGATGATACTGCGTCTGCCCGATCGCCTCTCCACTGTTCTCGAAGATCATGACGGCGGGATAGCGCGAGGAGACATCCTGGTAGAGGTCGCGCCAGAGACGGGTCACGGCGTGCACCTCGTCGATCGAGAGTTCTGTAAACTTACGATGATGATCACGGCTGTAGATCACCACAACCGCTTCACCGATTGGTGGCTGCAAGGGCGGGAAGTCGTTGGGGTGCAGCCACACCTGCGTATCGGGACCGACGCGGCCATTGGTCATGTCGGCACAGAAGGGGCACTCGTTTGTGCCCTCGCGGCGATTCATGCGGTGCGATGCGTTGACCAGGTACTGTCGTAGGATAGGGTTCCAGATCAAAGGCGTTGAACGTTGTTGGTCCATAGCGAAGCTTTACCCCCATAGATGATGTGCCGTCTGCGTACCCATGAGCACACAGCGGCCCCGACGAGCAAACGACGCGAGCAGTTCACCTTTATCGATAACCTCACCATCCTTCCCCTCCGCAAACAGCCATTCGTCCCACGTAGCCTTATCGGTAAACAGGGCCCAGGCGACGGGGGCAAGCTGTTTTTTGACAACGCGCATCAGCTTCTGAGCGTGCTCGAAACCAGGTTCGAGCTCCTGTATAGGCGGCAGATCGGCATCGTCGAGAGCTTCGAAGGTATGCAGCGAGTGGACCTCAGCATCGATCACCTCGCAGACGAAGCCTGTGACCAGAGATTCATGTTCGGCCCCATTGCCTTGCTCCTCATCTGCTGCTGCCTCCCATACCCCTACCAGCAGCGTGCAATGCTCGGGCAGGCATTGTAGAAATGCGGCGATCTGTTGTTTGTTCCAGCCGTGCCATGAGCAGGTGTCGTCCCTTTGATCGAGGCGGAGGGCGGCATCCAGCAAAGGCCGCACAGCTTGCCACAGAGGCGCGTCGGCATTCAGTACCAATACTTCTTCGGCTAACACAAAATATTCTCCCTGCAAAGCGCTTAGAATGAGACAGGCGAGCCGTCTCCTCATCCTCCATCAGTATACGATATGGCGGCCCGTCATGTTATATAATGGCGATATCGCAGACATGTTTTACGAGGAGATACGCGAGGAAGAAACTGTGGACACACACGCGCTTTCATTCGGCCTGGGCCTGTTCGGACCACTGGGTCTTTTCAGCCTGCTGATCATGGCCGGGGCTATAGCGCATCAATACAGGGACAGTCGCATAGGGAGCTTCCGCTGGAACATGCGTAACATTCGTTTAAAGCAGATCTCCGCCCTCTCCTGCCTGTTCTGTATAGCGATGGCTGCCAGCTACGGGGTGTTGCAGGAGGCATGGGCGTTTCTCTATCTCATCGCCGCGTTCAAGATAGGTACATGGTGGTTTCGCCTCGTTGTCAGCCAGAGACCCTGAATAGTTCTTCAAGAGATCATAACATCCTTCTTGCTGCTCCTCCACAGACGCAAGTACAGACAGAAGCAAGAAAAGCAGAAGCGGGGCCGTTTATTTGTACAGCACCGTTTTTAGCATCACCAGAATAGAATGTCGACTGAGGAAAAAGCGTATGAGCGATGTTCCGTGGTATAAAACATTCTTTGGCACAGACTATCTGCGTATCTACTCACCGTTTCTAACATCCGAAAGAACGGCGCGCGAGGTGGCGAACATCATCAAGCTCCTGAACCTGCCTCCTGACAGCTCGATACTGGATCTGTGCTGCGGACCAGGACGCCACGCACTGCCCCTGGTGCAGCATGGCTACCGTATCACAGGACTGGACCAGAACGAGAACTTCTTGCGTCAGGCGCAGAGTGAAGCCGAAGCAAAGGGCATTGAGGCACGCTGGGTCCAAAGCGACATGCGCACGATCCCCTTTGAAAACGAGTTCGATGCCGTCATCAATATCTTTACCTCCTTCGGGTACCTCGAAGACGAAAACGAGGACCAGCGCGTCCTGCAACAGGTACAGCGTGCGCTAAAGCCCAACGGACGCTTCCTCCTGGAGACCGTCTACCAGCCACGCGTGCTGCGCAATCATACACCCCATGGTATTATCCGCTACAACGACGGCCTGATCGTCCTGGAAGAGCGATGCCTGGACCTGCTGGGCAGCCGCAACGAGATCGCCATCACCATGCTCGCTCCCGATGGTCGCCGCATCGAGCACAGGCAATCGATACGCATCTACACCCTGACAGAACTGGTGCGTATGCTCGCGGCGGTCGATATACAGGTACTGGAGTACTATGGCGACCTGGATGGGAGCGCTTTAACACTGGATAGCCGCCTGGTGGTGCTTGGACAAAAAAGGGCGTAGGCCGCATCACCGGCACGCTACCCCATGATGAAGCTATATGCACCGTGCATTCATTAATCTCCGCCAAACAGCGCATAATCTATAGACTCATAGGAACAGAATGCGCTATAATGTCAGAGCCACCGGGAGTGAACCAATGAGCAAGCCATACGACGGTGGCGCTCGTAACAGGCATATCAATCACTCAGGATAAGGAAGGTACACAATCGTGCCGTGGTGCAAATTTTTTATTCCAAAGATTGCCTCATCAGCAATCAAAGCGGGGGATCCAGAGCTGAATGATCATATCATGTATGCGAAATGCATCAAGGGCCACGCGCTCAGAGATGCCAGCGACTGGATTCAATGCGAAAACTTACCGGCGCCCGATGCCAAATGCTGGAAAGAGGGTGGAGAGACCATATTTTCCCTATTAGAACGCAAGCGTAACGGGGCCTCCGCCGTCCAGCCAGACACCAAAGCAGCGAAGCAGGACGCAACACCGTCACAGACAAGCATATGAGGCAGCATGAGTAAAGCGTCCGCGCCTTTTTCTCTTGCGCCCAGTCTCATAGCCAGGGTACATGCTTCCCTGCTCTCATGGTACGCTGCGGAACAACGTGATCTGCCGTGGCGCACTACCAGCGACCCGTATGCTATTCTGGTATCGGAGATCATGCTCCAACAGACGCAAGTCGATCGCGTATTGCCTAAATATCAACAGTTTCTCACCGCGTTTCCCACACTGGCAGACCTTGCCGCGGCTCCAACGGCAGATGTCATCTCTGCCTGGGTGCCGCTGGGCTACAACATGCGCGCTGTGCGTTTGCAGTCGATTGCACGCCAGGTCATCAGCGAGTACAACGGACGCATCCCCGACACCATCGACGAACTACTCAAATTGAAGGGGATTGGTCGCTATACAGCGGGAGCGATCGCCTGCTTTGCCTATAGGATGCAGGTTGCAGCCGTTGATACGAATATACGGCGCGTGCTGCACCGCATCTTCCTGGGCCTGGAACATCCCGAACCAAAGGCTAACGACGCGCAGATGCTTGAACTGTCAGAGCAGGTTCTGCCCGAGAACGAAGCCTTTAACTGGAACCAGGCGCTGATGGATCTGGGAGCAACGATCTGTACCAGCAATAATCCGCAGTGCACGTGCTGCCCTTTGCAGGAAAGCTGCCAGGCATACGCAGAGATGCGCCAGTACAGCCTCTTTCCCTCGGGAACCGTTCTGCGTCAACTGCGCAAGGTTGCCGACAAGAAAGCAACGTATCAGGCACAGCCTTTCACCAGTAGCAACCGCTATTTCCGGGGACGGATAGTCGACATGCTCCGCTCACTACCTGCCAACGAGCGTGTCTCACTTGCTTTGCTCGGCCCGCGCATCAAGCCAGACTTCCGCGAAGATGAACTTCCCTGGCTACAGCAAGTGGTCGTCGGCCTGGTGAGGGATGGACTACTCGATGCGACAGAGGATGGAGTGCGGCTCCCTTGACACGGATGATTATGTCCCACGCGTGCTATACTTAATAATAATATTTTTACCTACTTTCTGAGCCATGTATGGAGGAACGAAGAGTTGCAACTCACAAGTTTTAACGATATTACGACAACGTATCGCCATATCTTCCTCTCACCCCATTTCGACGACGTTGTCTATTCCTGTGGAGGCACATTAGGAGTACAGGTCAGTTGCGGCTTACGCCCATTGATCATTACCGTTTTTGGTGGCGTGCCGCCCGCGAACCTGGCGCTCAGTCCACTGGCGACGCGGATGCACCGCGAGATGGGAGCCGACCTCACAAAGGGAGCCGGCGACATCGTTGAACAGCGACGGAAGGAAGACGCCGCCGCCTGCGACTACCTCGAAGTCGACTACCTCTGGCTCGACTATCTGGACGCTATCTACCGCGGCACGCCCGCTTACTATACGCAGGAGGAACGGTTGATCGGGGGCGATGTCAATACCGCCGACCTCGAAATAGACCGGCAGTTTGCGCAGGATCTTCTCGCGCTGCAGGATCGCCTGCCGGACGCCGCGTGGTACGCACCACTGGGCATCGGTCGCCACGTTGACCACCAGATCGTCTGCTCCGCCGCCGACCGTCTCGTCCAGCGCGGCGCGAAGGTCTATTTCTACGAAGACTTTCCCTATGTCCTGCAAACAGGCGCGCTCAATGCCCGTAAACAGGAGATGGGCATTCCCTTCGAGCCCACACTTGTCGAGATGTCGGAGATGGTCCAGATACGCGCCGCTGCTTCCGAGATCTACGCATCGCAGATCACCGTCAATTTTGCCAACAGGGAGGCCCTCGGGCGCTCGATGGAGAGCTATACACATAACATACGCCCTGTGGAGACGGTCCATCTCGAAAGGTACTGGACGCCACGCTAAGCAGGCAGCGCGCGCCGGGGTGGGCGACCGCAAACTGGTAGGAGTCACCTGCCCGGTAGCGAGCGCGGAGTGTAGGAGTGAGACGCGATGCCAGGAATAGAAGGCTCGACGCTGGGAAGATATGAGCTGCGTCGCCGTATCGCCTGTGGAGGAATGGCAGAGGTCTACCTGGGATACGACCGCCGTGTACGCAGACGCGTAGCCGTGAAGGTCCTCTATGGCAGCGATGAACCCTTTGTGCGCCGCTTCGAACGTGAAGCGGAAGCGGCGGGGACGCTTTCGCATGACCATATTCTGCCCCTGTACGACTTTGGCGAACAGCGACCATGGTACTATCTGGTGATGCCCTACGTCGAAGGCGGCACGCTGCGCGACTATCTGCTCAAGCGGGAGCGTCTTGACCTGGAGGAGACCGGCAGTTTCCTCGAACAGATTGCGGCGGCGCTCCAATACGCGCACGATCATGGCGTCGTGCATCGCGATGTTAAACCGTCCAACATCTTGCTACGTCCCGATGGGCACGCATACCTGGGCGATTTCGGGCTGGCGAAGGCAAAGATGGGCGCAGAGGCAGTCACGCATTCAGGCTCTATGGTGGGCACCCCCGAATATATGGCACCCGAACAATCGAACGGCGTGCACGATTACCGCAGTGATATCTACTCGCTCGGCATTATCCTCTATCAGATGTTGACCGGGCGCGTTCCGTTCACCGCCGATTCGCCGGTCGCGGTCTCGCTGAAGCATATTCAGGCCATTCCTAAGTCGCCGGGCGAACTGAATAGCGCCATCCCTCCCGCCGTCGAAGCGGTGATACTCAAGGCGCTGGCCAAAGATCCCGCCGAGCGTTACCAGCAAGCGGGGGCCCTGGCAGAGGCATACTGGCATGCGCTCGGCGAAGAGCACGATGGACGTGAAGACAAAGCACCCCGAGCCGAAGGCCAGGCGGAACTACAGTCGCATAAGCATGAGAGGACCGTGGGCACGCCGTCAGCGGTGACACAGATCATTGATGTGGCCGAGGCCATGCCGCGCGCCACAAAGCTGCTCCGCTTCCCGCTCAAGGCACCTGCTCCACCTCTGCGTTCGGACAGGAGGAAGAAGCTGCTCATCGCGCTGCCCATCTGTCTTGCCGTCATTCTGGGCTCCGCTCTGTCGCTGACCCATCTCTGGAAACCCCATAGCAGCACACAACAGTCGAGGCCACATAACGGCATACCCACAGCGCTCTACATGGCAACCGCAACGGCTCAGGCACTGGCGGAGACTCAGGCAACGCTGGCGGCCCAGTCACGCGTTCAGGCCACTGCAGGCATTACCAGCTCCATTGGAGCGGGCCAGGTTCTTTACGCCGACGCAATGACCGTGCCTGGCGGCGGATGGGTCAACGATGGCAGCCAGTGCTACTTCTCAGACCAGGGCTACCATGTTTACAGCGCCCTTGCGCATGCTGTAGCGTGGTGTTACTCCAGCGAGCAAACATTCTCTAACGCGATCATCACCGCCCAGGCCATACTCACGCGCGGCGATCTCTGCGGTCTGATCTTCCGCCTCAGTCCAGCCAGCAAATCCTTTTACGTCCTGGAACTCAATAGCCGGGGCGATTATCGCTTTGTGCTGGCCCAGGGCGGTAATCCGCTCAACTGGTTGACACTCATCGATTGGACGCACTCCAGCGCCATCGAGGATGGCTATGGACGGACAAACACCTTTCTCGTGCTGGCGACGGGCAACCGTTTTCGCTTCTACATCAACAAGCAACTGATCGTCTCATCGTTCTCCGACAG
>DAOTTD010000186.1:0-4846 GCA_034438015.1 Ktedonobacteraceae bacterium
TTACAGGCCCTGCCGCACGCCATCTCACTTCGGATGAGCGGAGTCCAGATCCAGACAGCAGCCGAAGCGTCCACCGCACTCTCACTCCTGCAAGAACAGGAATACGATGCCATCGTGAGCGATATCAAGATGCCTGGCATGGATGGGTTGGAGTTGCTCGCCAGGATTACTGAACGGCATCCAGATACTCCTGTGCTGCTCATTACCGGGCATGGGGAACACGACCTGGCTATTCGAGCCATCCGTGGCGGAGCCTATGATTACATCCTCAAGCCAATTGATCGTGATGATTTTATCGCTTCATTGCAGCGAGCGTTGCACACTCGTCAATTGCGACGGCAGATCGAGGTGCAGCAGCGTGCCTTAGAGTGGTATGCCCTCTCTCTGGAGCAGCAAGTCGAACAGCGAACCCGTGAGTTGACGGCCACCAATGCTAGCAGAGACGCGTTGCTCCACATAGTCGCCCATGAGTTGGCTTCCTCTCTGACAAGCCTGAAGGGCCTCATACAGGTGGTCGACCGACAACTCCAACGAGCTGACCAGGTGGAGAAGATTCGCCACACCGTGGGAGAGATCACTCATTCCATGGGTCGTTGGGAACGGATTGTGCAGGATTTACAGGATACCTCGCTCATCCACACTCACCACTTCGTCTTGCACCGGAGATCTTGTGATCTGGTCGAACTGTGCCGGGAGATCCTTGCAGAATTTACAGCAGGCGGAGGAACAGTCCCCATCTATGAAGTGCTCGATACGCCGCTGGAAGCGGATGTGGACCCGGAGCGGATCAGCCAGGTGCTCCTCAATGTGCTCTCTAACGCACGCAAGTATTCGCCGCCAGAAGCGCCAATCACAGTTCAGGTGCGACGGAGAGGAATGGAGGCCATCATCGCGGTGCGAGATCAAGGGGTGGGCATTCCAAAGGAGCAGCTTGCTCGCATCGCCGAGCCATTTTATCGTGTGCCTGGAATCGACGTGCAAACCGGGTTGTCGACAGGATTAGGATTGGGACTTTATCTCGTCCAAACGATCGTGGAGCAGCACGGGGGACACCTGGAAGTCCAGAGCCAGGAGGGACATGGCAGCACATTTTCCATCGTGCTTCCCGGCTCATCCCCAAAGCATTCATTGTAAATTGTCTCGATTGCTGCTATGCTTCTTTAATAGAGAAGAAGAGAAGCTGAGAACGAGGCTTTTGCTGTTCCCAAGGAGGAGTTGCCTGTGGAGACGCTGCTAGCCATTTCACGCTCACTCATTTCCTGGCATCTCGATCCTTTTGTGGTACTCGGCCTGCTGGCAATGCAGGGTCTCTATCTGTTCATGGTAGAGCGCCTCTGGCGAAAAACTGGCACGTCGAACAGGCGAGCGATGTGGTTCTGGTCGCTGGGAATCTTGACACTTTTCGTTGCCCTTGAATCGCCACTTGATAGCATCGGTGAGCGTTCTCTCCTTCTGGTTCATATGATGCAGCACGAACTCCTGTTCAGCGTTGCACCGCCACTGCTCTTGCTCGGACTTTTTCCACGCCTGGTGACTCCACTCACACGACCGGTTCTGAAGCCGCTTCTGCGCACCCGTTACACCCATCGACTGTTACAAGTGTTCTTCTCGCCATACTGTACGCTGGTTCTCTGGCTCCTCCTCCTCTACGCCTGGCATCTCCCAGCGCTCTACCTGCTTGCATTGCGTTCCAGCAGTATCCACATCCTGGAACATCTCTGCTTCGTGGTCGCGGGTACGCTCTTCTGGCAACAGATCATCGAGCCGGTACCGGGCCTGGTCAAGATGCGGCCATGGGCCAAAATCATATACTTGGCAGTCGGGCAAATGGGTTTGATCCCTCTTGTTGTCGTGCTTGTTTGGTCGCCCAGCGTGCTGTATAGCTATTATGCAGGCAGAACCTGGCAGTGGGGCATCACTGCTCTATTCGATCAGCACGTAGCGGGGCTACTCATGATGGGGAGTGAGATGCTCGTAGCACTCACGGCCGTTGGATGGATCACCTTGAAAGCACTGGCATTTGTCCGCTGGCAGGAGGAACGACCACGGCCTCCTGCCAGTGGACAAATGCACATAGATTGACAAACATCGTCATATGCGTGTATAACCTGGAGTATCGCGTATACTGCATCAGTGGGTATACGGTGTTGGGAAACTGAATGGCGCCATCCGTTGTGGAAACCGCCCTTTCAGTCTTTTCTGTTCATCGTCCTTATGAAGAGCCTGTAGAGAGAAAAGGAGCACATCTATGGCAACACAGAAGAGTATGCAGTTGATGCAACCATGGAACCCTATCTGGGCCGAAACGGCAAACCGACACAACTGCTCAATGTTTCCTACGGTGCTCTTCCGATCGATACGGCCTTTGTTGGCAAAGCCAGTCAAAACACCGTTTCGATGCCAGAGCATGGGATGGAATGGTCCTACTCTGGCGAGAATGCAACCCAGGGGCATTTTGCGCTCCAGGCCAGATAACCGATGAAGCTTCAAACCCTGCGAAGACACCTTATTGCTGTGAGCGGAGCCATCTTCGTGGTGCTCCTGCTGGTCGTTATCACCCTGGCGAGCCGTTCACCCCATCTCATCTCAGCACTTGCCGGGGGACTGTTGCTGGCAGCAGGTTTCATCGTCATGACTCCATGTCAGCTCCAGATGGCGGCGACACTGAGCGTGGTCGTGAAGAATATGGCCAGGCAGAGAACCCGGCAGACCAGCTCATCACAGGTGCGCCTGGCGGCGGTTCGCTTCGCTCTTGGCTACCTGGTGTTCTATCTGCCCGTTGCTCTGGGACTGGGACTGATCGCATGGCTGCTGGGTCAGTATGCCTGGATCTTGATGGTGGTGGGGGGACTGATCGCACTGATCCTGGGGTTGGCGGTTCTGGGCATCCTGCGTTCCTCCTTCCTGGCACGCTGTCGTGGTCCGCTCTGGCTGGTGCGCACAGGGCGCGCCTCGTTTCAGTATCCATTTCGGGCTGGGATCGCCTTTGGTCAGTATTGTGCCTCCTGTTGTGGTCCATACGTCTACGGGCTCACCGTGCTGGCAGGAGCAACCGCCACCTTCTGGCTGGGCAGTGGATTGGTCATGCTCTATGCGATCATCATGGTCATCCCCTTCCTACTGCCGATCCTGTTGAGCCCAGACGTCTACGCTACCGTCTCGGATCACTTGCAGGGCCTGACACGACACATTGGTCGCGCGACAGGCTATATGCTCGTTGGGCTCGGTGTTTTGCTCATTCCTGTGGCGGTGTTGCTGGCAGAACGCTGACCGTTAAGGTGCTTCTTCAATCAGGAACTCCACTACCAGGGTTGGATTGTAGTTGAGCAGGATGTCCTGCTCAACTACAATCGCGTGTACTTAAAAAGTATGGGGATATGATGCAAACCGCGCTTAAGCCCAGTTCCGCATCAGGCTCAGGCATTTGCTGTATCAGCAGTTTGCTCTTGCTTCTGCTCGACGAACTCGCCCTCGATCATGATCTGGACCTCGTCGCTGACGACCCACTTACCATCGAGCAGCATATTGAACGTCAGACCGAAATCCTTCCGATTGATCTGGCCCTGGGCACTATAGGCGATTCGGTGGCCCATCATGGGGTCATTGAATTCCCCATATCGCACTACAGAAAGCGTCACCGGCCGAGTGTTGCCCTTGATAGTCAGGTTGCCAGTCATCTTATAACGATCCTTTCCGGTCGTTTCGATCCTGGTGCTTTTGAAAGTGATCGTCGGATAGGTGTTGACTTCCAGAAAATTCGACGACCGCAGGTCGTTGTCCCGGTTCTCGTTGTGGGTCCGGACACTTGCCGTCTGTATGATGACTTCCACCGCTGACGCTTCGGGGTTGTCGGGGTAGATACTGCCAGTGGCGCTGACTTCGGTAAAGTGTCCGCGCACCGTCATCATGCCCAGGTGCTTAGCGGCGAACTCAACTTGCGTGTGGAAAGGATCAAACTGCCAGATGCTTTGAGTATTGCTTTCCTTTTCAGAATGGGTTGTCATTCGATTTCCTCCTTCAGTTATCTGATAACTGTTGCTTAATGAACAGCCGTCGTTTATAATTTTAAGACTTGATGGGAGCAGAGGCAATAAGCAATCATGTCCTTTTGTTGCTTAAGGAACAAAAGACCAGAAGTGTTGGGAAAAGAACTTCCTTTCCGCACTGGCGAAGGAACCTTCGATCTAGTTGCTTGCCTGTCCGCAACAAGAGACCACCAGCATAGAACTGGCAAGCAGAAAGCAAGAGCAGAAACGATGGCAACACCGCCCAAAGGCAATGACTTACGTGTTCGGCGCACACGACAACTGTTACAACATGCCTTTCTGGAACTGATGGAAGAGAAAGGGTTCTTAGCTATCAGCATTCAGGACATCACCGAGCGAGCAACGGTCAATCGCGGCACCTTTTATGCCCACTTTGCTGATAAATATGCATTGCTGGACTTGCTCATCCGTGAGCAGTTTCAACAGGTGGTGGCAAGCAAGCTCCCCTCAACGTCCCGCTGGGAAAGCGGAACGCTGCGTGTGCTCATTCTGACGGTGCTCGACTATTTTCAAGCGTTCCATAGCCACTGTCAGCCAGCCGATACCATTGCTCCTCTCTTTGAGCGGTCGGTCCAGAATGAACTGATGGAACTGCTGTTGACCTGGCTCAAGCAGGTTCCCGACGCCGAGAAACGGTGGCGCGTTCCGATCGAAACGGTCGCGCTGGTCGTCAGTTGGGCCATCTTCGGAGCAGCCGTCAAATGGAGCCAGGGGACGAGCGCAATGTCGGCGAAACAGATGGCCGATAATATCTTGCTCGTGATTACCGAAGGAGTGGCGCACCTCACCCCGGACACATG
>DAOTTD010000187.1:0-39591 GCA_034438015.1 Ktedonobacteraceae bacterium
TGATGGCGATGGGACCGGTGCCTGTTCATTGCAAGTACTAGGCATCATCGACTGACTCCTTTCACGAGGGAGCTAGCCTCGTCTGGAGTCAGTTTACCCGACTTTTGAGAGTTAGGAAATGCCCTCCTGTATGCGTTTTGTTTCGAACTCGCTAGCTCGCTCGATTACTTGACATAGCCGCGCTTGAGTATGAAAATGTAGGGAACAGGTGGGACGCTAGCTCGTGTCGCTTGCTGGCTAAGAGGATTGTTGTGCATAGATGGTAAAACGTCACAAAACCCTGAAATTCTCATAGTCGTATGCAAACAGCGAAGCTTGCTGGCGTTGGTATAGAGGAAAGGGGTGTGAGGGGTGGTAGCAGTATAGAGCGTAGACGCGGTGGTGAAATCTCTATAAATTGTCGCCCTCTTTTACCATCACCGTCTATTCCAGAGAATGGCTCATGAAGCCTGGAAATTACCAGTGTGTATGAGAATGTGCTAGTGGATATTCAAATAATGATAGAAGAAAATATGCAACAATTTAACTTACCATCTGTTCCATCTGATAGCATGCAGGGGAAGAATGGTTCGATGACCGAACAGTCTGCTGGCGCATCCGTCAATATGCAGGAGGCGACGCGTGTGGCGGAGCGCGCGCGTCTGCGCCAGGGCATCATGCATGTGCGCATCCGCCACTTTTATTGTACATTGGAGGAAATGTTTGATCCTTCACTGCGCGGCCAGTGCTTCGTCGTAGGGACGGGTACCGGACGACCGAACGAGCCAGGGCGTGTCATCGACGTTTCTCCGGCAGCGCTGCGGCTGGGTATCAGTCCCGGTATGCCGCTGCGGCGCGCGCACCGGATCGCGCCGCGCACCCGCTTTATGCCAGCGTCCTACGATCGCTACCAGACGGTTCTACAGCGCCTGCGCGAACGGTACCGGGTGTACTCGCGCATCATCGAGTCCATACCGATCGCGGATGCGTTTATCGATCTGCGTGGATGTGAACTCCCCTTCGATTCCCCCGTCTTCCTGGCGGAGCGCCTGTGTGCGGAGATTGCCGAGATGGGGCTGACGGCGCTGATCGGCATCGCGAACGGCAAGGCGATCTCGGAACTGGCTGCGCTGATGAGCCGGAAGGATGGTCGGCAGGGGGTGCTGTACATTCCGCCGGGGCGTGAAGCCTCGTTTGTGCAGACGTTGCCCCTGTCCATGTTGCTGCAGGTACGCGCGGCGGGGACGGGGATTCCAGGAGCGCTGCCGGAACTGAAAGAGTACCAGGAGGTGCAGGGCTCGCGTCCCCCTGAAATTGAGGGGCACGGCGAACAGGTCGATCCGGTTGCTGTCGCCGAACTGGTAGCTCACCTGCGCGACTTTGGCATCTCCACCTTCGCCCAGGTCGCGGTGCTGAACGAAGAGGGCCTGATCCGCCGCCTTGGTCGCCTGGGCGGCTGGGTCTACCAGGTAGCCTGCGGAGAAGATAGCAGCCTGGTTGTACCGGATGCGCCACCGCTGAGCCAGAACGCGCGTGTGCGCTTCAACCACGCCGCCGATGCCGACGAGACGTGCGCCGCTATCCGCAAGCTGGCCGATTACCTGAGCGAACGTCTGCGGGAACAGCGTTTGAAGGGACAGGCGATCGCGCTGATCCTCTGGCCCAATCACCCTGTGCAGCTTGAGACGGGCAAACTGGTAATGGGCGAGGGAGGCGAAGAGGTGGCTGTTACGACAACTGAGGAGACAATCGGCGGCCAGATGATCCTCTCGCGCCACACCGACGAGGCCGATGTGATCGCGCACCACAGTCTGATGCTCTTCGCGCACTATCATCGTCCTGCCTACCGTTACCTGCAGGTGCAACTGCGCATCGGCGATATCATCGCTACGACGCCCGTGTACTATCCGCCACCGGCGCGCGCACGCGGCAGGGCTACGCGAAAGTTATAAACGATTGAAGGTCTTGCAGTTTTACCTTGCTCCCCGCGTCGATCTTCCAGACGAGATTGTCGGCCATAGTCGCCTCCTTTCTTTGTAAAAACGCTTATCTGATAGGATGAGTTGTGCCGCGATAAGGAATTGAGATTGTGGTTTGCATGATTGGCTTTACTATACAATAAAAATCGAGCGGCTGTACCTGTGCCTGGTGGCTCCTACAGGTTAGCGTTCGACTTTCAAGTTATGCACATCGTTATATAGTGCTGCATGCACCAGGGCTCCTCCTGATGGGCCTCGCTAAACATTGCTATATAGCTTGCCAGATGTATAATTAATGTGGGGATATCATCAAGTAAAAAAAGCCCTACTAGTGAAACGCAGAGGCCACTGTACGCGTTAATAAGAGTGTCGAGAACATGTATCTAATCATTGAGCAGAAACGAACTGCCGCATGGGGGCGCTGCCAGTTCTGCTTCTACCTGGGGGATAACCTATGTCCAGCAGTACGTCAGATGATAACAGTTCCGCAAATACTGTGATCCCTCTCGATGCAAGATTCAATAATGATCGTAGTGCTCCTATTGAAGCACCCTCTATTGAAGCATCCTCTATGGAGGAACATGCTGCTGGTACTCTCCCTGACCTGACTGATATTCCCGATGTAGTGGAAAATGCTTCTGTAAAAGGCGACGCGCCCGCAATGGTGGAGGAAGATCCCACCGAAGCATACATCGGGGTGCAGGAAGTTTCACATAAAAGTGAGCAGGAGAACTCGCCACAGGACCTGGATGGGCATGCGGCGCAGGAGAGCAGCGAAGCAGAGCACGACGAAGCACTAGAGCAGAGGGAAGCGACCACAGAGAACGAGCCGGCAGCCAGCGCAGTAGAAGATATAGCCGTTGTAGCGTCCAGCGAAGAGCTGGCAGAAGATGTGCTGAACGAGCCTGATGCAACCACGGAAGAGGAGCCGAAAGAGGATGTGTCGGTTGCCTCGCATACCACATCGTCGTTAAACCCGCTCGACGATCACCAGAGGCGTTCCACTCGTTACTGGATACTCTCGGTCGCGCTACTGGTGATATTGTTGCTCGGCATAGCCACGCCGCTCATCGTCGTAGCGAGCTATGGCGTGAACGCTTACGCGACCTACAATCTGTTGCGGGCGCATGCTTATGGTGGGGTAGAGCACCTGCTAACCGTCAAGACTATCTTTGCAGGGTCGGGCTCGCATCCGACCGGGCTGCTGGATGTCAACAAATTGACGCGCGCGCAGGAGGAGTTCAAGGCGGCCCATGACGATTTTAAGCAGGTGCAGATCCTTATCGACACAACTCCCCTGATCCATACAATCACACAGTACCTCCCACAGTACCGCTCGCAGATCGTGAGCGCGCGCGCTGCCAGCCAGGTTGGTATCGACACAACGTTGGTCGGGCAGCAACTGGTCACGACCGCACTCACGTTAGCACCCAGATTTAAAGGTCCGCTCTTGAGCGATTCGCATACGCCGCTGATCACCGCCGATGATCTGACCCTGGTGGGCAAGACAATCGACGCGATTATGCCATACCTGAACGATATCCAGGTGCAATCGCAATCGATCTCGCTGGGCACGCTGCCGATCAGTGACAGCCAGCGCGCCCAGATACAGGCGCTGTTCCAGGCGTTGCCCCAGGTAGAGACGCTGCTACAGCGTGGGCGCGACCTGCTGGCTCCGGCCAACTGGCTGTTGGGAGTTGGGCAGCCGCGCACATTTCTGGTACAGACGATGGACAGCGCGGAACTGCGTCCGACGGGCGGCTTCACGGGTCAATACGGCGAACTTTTGGTGAATAGTGGTCGCGTTGGCCCATTCTCGCTGCACGATATCTCCGGCGTCGAGTATAGCGATAACAGTCCGACCAGCGGAGGTCTGGCTCCGGTGGCGTATCGCTCCTGGTGGCCCTTCGAGAACTGGGGGCTGCGCGACTCGAACCTCTCCGCCGACTTCCCCACGTCCGCGCGTATCGCCATCAAACAATATAAACTTGAGGTTAAACATAACGTTGATGGCGTGATTGCATTTACGCCCGTGTTTATCGAGCATATCTTGCAGGCTATCGGGCCTATACAGGTACCAAAATATAATGAAACGATTACTGCGCAAAATCTGGAGGACCGTCTGCATTATTATCAACTGGATAATACCGGTATACGCAAAATTGAGATTATCGAACATGTGAATGACCCCACTCAGGCGCGTAAACTCTTTACTTCAGACTTAGCGCACATCTTGATGGATCGCATACGCCATGCCTCGCCTACAGAATTGATGTCGCTGGGCCTCCAGGCATTCAATGATTTAAGAACGCGAGATCTGCAAGTCTACGTGACGAATCCCCAGGTCGAGAGCCTGCTGGAACAATATGGCTACGCGGGCGAGATCGATCGCTCAAACGCGCACGACGGACTCTATGTCGTGCAGGCGAATGTGAGCGCCAGCAAGGCATCACAGTATGTGCAGACGAAGCTGTACGATACGGTCAGGCTGAACTCCACCGGTGGCGCGACGCATACACTGGAGATGGATCTTATCTATGACCAGATTGGTCCCGTGTATGGACTCGATACGTACCGCGATTATGTGCGCATCTATGTGCCGAAGTCGGCGCATCTGCTATCCGGGGATGGCTTTGATACGGGACAGCCCTTGTGTGGCGGACCGCTGGCGGCCTGTTCGCCCTATGGCGTCTATCCTCAACAGCAGCTCGTCTGTCCCACGGGACAATACGACGCGGGGGCGGCTGCCCCCATGATTGGCGATCCCTATCAGGGGGCATGGCACCCCATCGATGAGATCGGGCCGCCCGATAACACAAAGAGCGATGAACCGGGTCGTGCGATGTTTGGTGGCTACGTCGTTGTTCCCAAAAACTGCTCCATGAGGGTAACGGTCTCGTGGTATGTGCCTCCACCGGGCAATGGTGGGTACGACCTGCTGATACAGCGCCAGGCCTCCACGTATCCCACGCTGAACCTCACGGTAGTCCCCGCCGTCGGCAGTTGCGACGCCAGTAGTGCGCGACTCGCCTTCAACGGCATCCTGACCGAGGATACGGCGTTTTTGCTCGCCAGTACTCCCAACCCTCACAGCAGGACCGCGACCTGTTCTTTGCAGCAAGAGGCAGTAACGACGAGTCAGCAATGAAAGTGGCTCGCTTCGTAGGAGCTATGTTTGTGCTAATTGACAAGATTAAGGGGTAAGTCGTATACTGCTTTTGCCGTGAACTCATGTTTGTTTTATCGCGATCGTGTTGTGAAACGATTGCCGGGACGATTGTGGAAGAGATGTTTCCATGGAACAAGCTGCTCTATTAAGTATAGTACGTACAGATACATATTATCGCTTTCGTCTGGATCTTCCCGATGGCCCGGCAGGCCAGGAATATAACAGCGAGGTGAGCACCGAGACGCTCACGCGTCTGCGCCGCTCCTTACAATCAGCCGCCCAATCTATGCATACATTAGCTGTAATGGAAGTGAAGCGCCAGACCGCCAAACTGGGGGCCGTCAATGACTCGTTGCTCACATTGGGACGTTTCCTCTTCGAGTCGATGCTGCCGGTTCCGCTCCAGGAGGCGCTACGCCGCCTTGACTCCTCTCTGATCCTCAGTACGAACACGCCGGATCTTCCCTGGGAACTGATGTTCGATAATGGCGCGCGACCGGGACGCTATCTCTGTCATACGCTGGGTATGGGGCGCGTTCTCCATGCGACCAATCGGGAGCGCCCGGCGCTCGTTGAGCGTCCGACGCGGAAAATGGGGCGTCGCGAGGCGCAGGGACTCTCCGTGCTCTTCCTGGTCAATCCCACGGGAGAGCGTCCGGGCGCTGAAGAGGAGGTCGCTTCGCTCTGTACGACGCTGCCTGAGTCGGTATCGCGCTTTATCCTGTATCGGCAGCAGGCGAATCAGCTTGAGATGCGCATGCGCATCGGTGCGGAGTCGCCGCAGGTTCTACATTACTCGGGTCCTCTGCCCTTGACGCAGGGCAGTGGCGATCCTGTGCTGGCCCTCTCGGGCAATTCGCGCCTGGATAGCGGCGCTATCGAGCAGTTATTCCAGTCGCTGCCCAAACGTCCGCTGGTATTTTTGAGCTGCCTGGAGGATGAGCGAGGGAGCCGTGCGGGTGGAAATGGACACGGCCAGCAGGAGCATGATGAGGTGATGGAGCGCGAGGCGGGCGCTCTGCTGGCGGCGGGCGCGGGCGCCGTGGTGGCCCTGCGCTGGCCCGTGAGCACCCAGCGTGTCTCCGAGTTCGCGGCCCTTTTCTATCAAGATGTGGCGGATGGCGTGATGCTGGGCGAGGCGTTGCGCCGCGCGCGCATCACGATGGCGCAGCACTACATAGACGATACCTCCTGGATGAGCTTCGTGCTCTATGGCGATCCGCTGCAACGACTGGTGGCGAGCTCCCTTTCCAGCAAAGAGCGGCCCCTCGAGCCACGACTCGATCCCTTCGACGATACGCATATCATGGCGCCGATGCTGTCGTCTTCTGGTGCGCCCGATCGCCGTTTCCTGCGCGCCGTGCTTGAGCTGGCCCTGGGCGAGGCGAGGCGCATGCACAAAGACTACCTCGGCACACCGCATCTCTTTATCGCCCTGACCAAGCTGGACGGCGGCTGCACGCAGGACGCGTTACGCAGCCTGGGCTTTTCACCTAAGCAGGTGCGCGATGTCATTCGCCTTGCACTCGGATCTGGCAAGGCGACGAGCGACACGACGATCCTGCCGACGCGGCGCTGCAAAGAGATTCTGCAAACGGCTGAGCGCACGGCGGCGAACGCGGGCTCAGCCTCTGTAGACGAGCGTTCGATCGCTCAGGCCGTGCTGAGCGAGAATGACGGCGTTACCCATGAGCTACTCATGAAACTGGGCATCAATCCCACGCAATTGATCGAACTGATTATGTCCAGTACTGCGCGCGCCCTGCTGGAGCTGGTCCCCTCGGTGGGTGCCAGCCCCGAGGTCGTGCCGGAGGAGTTGCCGGGCGCGATCGCTCCCGACGGGTCTGTCATAGCGAAGGGCGGTGGCAATTCGGTATTGGAGCGCCTGGGACGCGATCTGACGAAGCAGGCCAGCACGAAGCAGTTGACGCCGCTCATCGGGCGTGACAAAGAGATTCGCCTGTTGATGCAGACCCTCATGCTCAAGGACCGCAACAATCCCATCCTGATCGGCGATTCGGGCGTGGGGAAGACGACGATCGTCGGCGGGCTGGCGCAGCGCATCATCGATGGAAAGGTGCCGCCCGAACTGCGCGATAAGCGCCTGATCGAGCTATCTGCCAGCTCGCTGGTTGCCGGCACCAAGTATCGCGGCGAATTCGAGGAGCGGCTGCTCAAGGTGCTGGAGGAGGCGGAGGGCGGCGGCAATATCATTCTGTTCATCGACGAGATGCACCTGCTGATCGGGACCGGGCGGGCCGCCGATGGCAGCATCGACGCCGCCGGCATCCTCAAGCCCGCGCTGGCCGGTGGACGCCTGCGCTGCATCGGCGCGACAACGCCACAGGAATACCGCACGATCGAGAAGGATGCCGCGATGGAGCGCCGCTTGCGCCCCATCCTGATCGAGGAGCCATCGCCCGAGGAGGCGCTGACGATCCTGACCGGGATGCGCGAGCTCTACGAGCAGCACCATCACGCGACCATCACCGATGATGCCCTGCAAGCCGCCGTTAATCTCTCTGTACAATATCTTCCCAATCTGCGGCTCCCTGATAAAGCCTGTAGCGTGCTGGACGAAGCCTGTTCGCAGGCGCGCGTCTTCTCAGTAGAGAACGAGGCGTCCGAGCTGGATGGGCCTGAGGGGATTGATCATCCGGTAATTACCGCGCCGATGATCGCCGAGGTCATCTCGTACCGCACTGGCATCCCGGTCAAGGCGCCGGGCCGCGAGGAGCGCGATCGTCTGCTGTCGCTGGATGCCCGTTTGGGGGCACGCGTCATCGGACAGGATGAGGCGATCAGCCGTGTGGCGCAGGCCATCCAGGTCGCGCGCGCCGGTCTCAAGCCGCGCAATCGTCCGGCGGGCGTCTTCATGTTCCTGGGACCGACCGGCGTAGGTAAGACCGAGCTGGCGCGCGCGCTGGCTGCGGAGGTGTTTGGCTCCGATGAGCATCTCATCCGCGTCGATATGTCCGAGTATATGGAGAAGCACGCCGTCTCGCGCATGGTCGGGGCGCCTCCTGGCTACGTTGGCTACGACCAGGAGGGTCAGTTGACGGGCAAGCTGCGGCGGCGTCCGCACTGCGTGGTGCTCCTCGACGAAGTGGAGAAGGCGCACCCGGAGGTCTTCGATCTCTTCTTGCAGGTCTTCGATGCCGGGCGCCTCACCGACGCGCAGGGGCACACCGTCGATGCGCAGCACGCCATCTGGATCATGACTTCGAACGTCGGCACGGAGATGCTGGGACGCTCGATGCCCAGTGGCTTCCGCGCCAGCATGAAAGGTACCGGCGAGGAGATGCAGCGCGATCGCTTAATGGATCGTCTGCGCGAGACCTTCCGCCCCGAGTTCCTCAACCGCATCGATGATATCGTCATCTTCCACCCGTTGGAGCCGCAGCAGGTGCGCTCGATCGCGCTGCTGCAACTGAACGAGCTTGCTGCACGTCTGCTCGACCAGGGCCTGACGCTGCACGCAGAGGATAGCGCGGTCGACCTGCTCTGTAAAGAGGGCTTCAGCCAGACGCAGGGCGCGCGCCCGTTGCGCCGCGCCATCGAGCGCCTGCTGACCGTGCCGCTCAGTATGCGCATCCTGCTGGCGAACATCCCCGAAAATGGCGAGGTGCACGTTAGCGCGGTGGATGGCAAGTTGGAGATCGATATTCGGGAGCCCGGTACGGTGCTTGAGGAGGAGCCTGTTCTGGATACAGAGGTGAACGCGAGCTAATCAGTCCTACGAATGCAGAACTTTTGTCCTAATATGCAAAATATAGAGTTATTTTTGCTATACTATAGATAAGTTCTAAATCGGAGGCAAACATGACATATACATTGCATCACGCTGAGTGCTTGTTTAAAAGCTTCGTTTTCCATCGTTGCTCCTGTGTTTGATAAAAGTTTGGAAGACAACGATAGTCGAATTTATCCATCGTATCCACGGGTTATATCCATCAATTTTCAAAAAAACAATGTCGCTATTTTTTGATGCAGCTATAAATTACATGACATAGCAAATAGCCTGACATTCACGTGTTATCCAGTGGTTAGCTTTTTAATAATATTTGGGGCGGGAACATCAATCAGGAGAAGGCGTATAGTATTGTACCGTTCAGCCAGGCGAGCGAGGAAGTTGACATCCTGGCTCGCCGCATAGCGATCCTGGTCGTGACGGTGGTGACCGATGTAATGTCTGAAGCACTGCTTCTTCGAAGCCTTGACAGAGAAAGCTCGACGGCGCAGACGCGGAGACTCGCTCAACGCTATCCGCCCGGAGCACTACCTGCCAGGCCCGAAGCAATACCTATCAGAACAAGCGGCACCCAAACGATCACCACTCATCACTGTCTACAGTATACTCCTACCCGCTTTGCCAGTTCTTTTTTTATACTTCGTCATATTAGTACAACCTTACCTCCTGAAAATGCCCTCTTGAGCGGTGCGAGCGCACAATTATACATAATGATTAACCTGTTCGTGTGCAATTTGAGTAAGAGCTTCTGTGTGTCTTACATAAGACAAATTTCGTAGAGCGGCCTGCCTGATGTGATACACTACAACGTGAACCGAAATATTGCGATGTTTTTAGAGGGGCTGCGAAAGCGCTATGATTGAAAGATATTCCTTGCCGGAGATGGCCACCATCTGGTCGGCGCAACATAAAACTGATAAATGGTTACAGGTTGAACTGCTCGTCTGCGAGGGCTGGGTGCGTGAGGGCGTCATTCCCCAGGAGGCGTTCGAGAAGATACGCCAGGCGAGCTATAATTCCGAACGTATGAAGGAGATCGAGCAGGAGACGCACCACGACGTAATCTCCTTTCTGCGCTCCGTTCAGGAGCAGCTCGGCCCCGAGGGACGCTATATTCATCTCGGCCTGACATCCTCCGATGTGCTCGACACCGGGCTGGCGGCGCAGATCAAGGAGGCTGGACAACTCCTTACGGAGTCGCTGGCGAGCCTGGTCGAGGTGCTGGCGCGAGCGGCGGAGCAGTATAAATACACCCTGATGGTTGGTCGCACGCATGGTATACACGGGGAGCCGATGACGTTTGGTCTCAAACTGGCGTTGTGGCTGGACGAGATGCGGAGGCAGCAGCAGCGTCTCGCATCCGCGCTGGAGCAGATTACGGTGGGGAAGATCTCGGGCGCGGTCGGGACGCATGCAACGGTGCCGCCACAGATCGAGGAGTTTGTCTGTGAGCAGATGGGCCTGGGCGTCGCGCCGATCTCCAGTCAGATTGTGCAGCGCGACCGGCATGCGCACTTTATGACGACGCTGGCCCTGATCGGCAGTTCGTTGGAGAAGATGGCGCAGGAGATTCGTCACCTCCAGCGCACGGAGTTAAGCGAGGCGTTTGAGCCGTTCGGTTCGGGCCAGCAAGGTTCGTCGGCGATGCCGCACAAGCGCAATCCAGAACTGTGTGAGCGCGTCTGCGGCCTGGCGCGCGTCCTGCGCGGCTATGCTGTGACCGCGATGGAAAATGTGGCGCTATGGCATGAGCGCGATATCAGCCACTCGTCCGCCGAGCGCATCATTATTCCCGATGCCTGCACACTGCTCCACTATATGCTCTCCATCTTCACGAAGGTGATGCAGGGGCTCCAGGTCGACGCCGGGCGCATGGAGGCCAACCTGAATATGACCGGGGGACTCGTCTTCTCGCAGCGCATCCTGCTTGCCCTGATCGATAAGGGCGTTGGTCGGCAGGAGGCATACAAGATGGTACAGCGCAACGCAAAACAGGTCTGGAGCATGGCGAGCCATGGCCCCGTGCAGGGTCCCGCCTTACTTGAAGCGCTCAGCAACGACGCCGAGGTCGCCAGTTATCTCTCGCCCACAGAGTTACAGGAACTCACAAGTACTGACTACTATGTGAAGTACATTGATGCCTCGTTCAAAAGAGTAGGGCTATAGTGCAGAGGGTGCTTCTGGCTGGTCTTCTGTGTGCTAGCGAGGCGTTCTACCTGCTGATTGTGGCGCTCTCGCCATTGCCTGCCCTGCATCTGAGCGATACGCCGCTCCAACATGCACTGCCCTGGACGCTTGTTCCATTCCGCATATTGCTCGCTGCTCCTCTTGCCAGTAATTTGCTGCATCATCCCTCGTTCTCTTCTATCCTGTTGGGGGCGACGTTCCTGGGACTGGCGGCACTGTATGCGGGCGCGATCGTCGCGGTCGCACGTCTGCGGCCCGTTATGAAGAGGCGCTGGCTCTTTTTGTTGCTAGGGGGAGCGTTGCTCTTCGGGCTGACGCTGCTCTTCCAACCGAAGCTCTTTTCGGACGATGTCTTCACTTACATCTTCTCCGGTCGCATCCTGGCGGTCTACGGTGCCGACCCGCTAAATACCGCTCCGATGCGCTATCCCACCGATCCCTATTTTGTCTGGGTGCTTTCTGGACGCAACGCGCCGAATATCTATGGTCCGCTCTGGCTCTGTGTGGCCTCGCTGCTTGCCAGAATGAGCGCCGTTCCCGCTATGACGCTGCTGCTATTCAAGGGGTTTGCCCTGCTGACGCACCTGCTTTGCTGCCTGCTGATCTGGGCTATTCTGGGCGAGATCGCGCCTACGCGCAGGGTGCTGGGAACGCTGCTCTACGCCTGGAATCCGCTGGCCGTGATCGAGCTGGCGGGCGGCGGTCACAACGAAGGCTTTCTGATGCTCTTGTTGCTCCTGGCGACGTGGCTGTATATTCGCTTTGTGCGCAGCAGGAGGCGGGGCTTCTTCGGCTGTATGCTTATTGTCTCAGGTCTGGCAATCGCTACAAATCTGCTCCCTCTGCTCCTGGTGCCGTTCTATCTGTGGTTCGATCTGCGTACGGAGCGCTCCATTACACGCGCCATCTGGTGGTTCTGTCTGCGCATGCTCATTGTCGTCGTTCCGGCGGTGCTGATCTCGTTGCCGTTCTGGCGCGGGGCGACGACCTTCTTTACTATTACCTCGGCTGTTGATATACAGCACTTCGTGCACTCGCCTGTAAGCACGTTAGCCATTCCGATCCGCGCCCTGTTTCAATTCGTCGCCAACGTGGAGCATTTACCGCTATTGTGGCAGCCGATCACTGCCGCCAATGTCACGCTGCGAGCCTCAGCGCTCTTTATTTTCGTCCTTATTTATACCCATCTCTTCGCGCTGGTACGACATGCGCCGGGGAGCGTTGCTCCGCCACGGCTTCGACCGCGCAAATACCTGCATGATACCGAGATGCTCCTGCCGGGCTTCGATGTCTTGTTTCGCTGCTGCGGGGTCGCCGTGTTCTGGTATCTGATCCTCGTCTCAGGCTGGTTCTGGCCCTGGTACGTCCTCTGGCTGCTGTGGACGGTTATGCTGCGTCGCCTCGATGCCTTTACTTCTGCTATATTAATATTATCGGGAACCGCGCTCTTCCTCTATCCCTTTGTGGGATTCACCAGGGGGCCGATTGCCACGTACCAGGCGGCACTTATCTTTGGTATTCCTCTTGTCTACCTGGCCATTGCCAGTTTCAGGCGGGGGGCTTGTAGAAAGGAAGCTTGCAACATATGAGCGACGAAGTGAAACAACGCAAGATTGAGCATGTGAGCGTTGCCCTCGGCCAGGACGTTTCGGCACCGCAGGCTGCCAGTTGGAACGATATAAAATTTGTGCACCAGGCGTTGCCGGAGGTCGATCTGGATGAGGTCGATACGTCGGTCACTTTTCTCGGGCACAGGTTGCGCTACCCTATTTTTGTCTCTTCCCTCACCGGTGGGCATCCCGATGTGACCTCGATCAATCGCAATCTGGCGCGGGCGGCGGAAGAGTACGGTCTTGCGCTCGGCGTGGGGAGCCAGCGCGCGGGCATTATCAATCCTGAAGTTGCCTCTAGCTACGCCGTGACGCGCGAGTACGCTCCCAATACCTTTCTCATTGCCAATATAGGCGCGCCGCAGTTGATTCCCCAGGCGCGCCATGCAGCCTTTACGTTGGAGCAGGTCCAGCGCGCCATCGAGATGATCGGGGCAAATGCGCTGGCGGTGCACATGAATAGCCTGCAGGAAGCGGCCCAGCCCGAGGGGGACCGGCGCGCTGTCGGCGAGGCGATGGCCCTCAAAGCGTTGACGGCCAACATCGATGTACCGGTGATCGCGAAGGAGACTGGGGCGGGTATCTCGCGTGAGCAGGCCATACTCCTCCGTTCGTGCGGCGTGGCGGCGATCGACGTGGGCGGAGCGGGTGGCAGCAGCATGGCGGCGATGGAGGCCGAACGCTCAAGGGCGCGTGGCGATGAGCAGACTATGAATATCGGCCTGCTCTTCCGCGATTGGGGCATCGCTACGCCTATCGCCGTCGTCGAGGCGGGGGCGGCGCGCATCCCGCTCATCTCTACCGGTGGCGTGCGCAATGGACTGGATGTTGCCCGCGCGCTCACCCTGGGCGCCAGCGTCGTGGGCATGGGCTTCCCTTTCCTTAAGGCGGCCAGCGAGAGCTACGAGAAGGTCTGCGAACTGCTGGAGGTCGTTATCGCAGAACTAAAGGTGGCGATGCAGTTGAGCGGTGCGGCGAGTATTGCCCGCCTGCGTGCCTCCGACGTGGTGGTCACGGGCGCGACGCGCGAATGGTTGGCGCTGCGCGGCTTCGAGGAAGAGTTGAGGGGGATGGCACAGAGGCGCTGGCGGCATATGAACAGGGCCAGCCAGTGAAGGATGGATAGCCAGATAGCAGTTGTATCAGGAGCAGCGAGAGAATCAAGAACTGCGCCGCGAGCTACGCCAGGAGGAGAGGCGCGAGGAACGCCTGGAAGAGCGCGAGCGACATCATCGCGGGTGGTAGATAACGGCGTGGTAGGAGCGAAAGCTGGTGAGCGCCGTCAAGCCAATCTGACTGACGGCGCCCCGTAGAAATTGCTCAGTAAATTTATGCTTTCACACGCTCTCCACACCCAAACCGGGCGTGTCTGGTAGCACTAATTTTCCATTGACCACTTTCACCCCTTTATAGGGATCGTTATCAATTAACAAATTCCCGTCAAGGTCAGCATAATCAACAAGAGGGGTCAGATGAGCGGCGGCAGTGATCGCCAGCGAGCTCTCGATCATGCAGCCGAGCATGATGCGCAGGTTGTGCGCGCGCGCGACGTGGATCATCTTCAGCGCGTGACGAATGCCGCCGCATTTCATTAGTTTTATGTTTATTCCATCAACGCAGCCGGCGATGCGCGGGATGTCCTCGTAGGTGACACTGCTCTCGTCGGCGATGATGGGGACGGGCACGTTGTCGCGTATCAGCTTCAGCCCGGCGAGATCGTTCGCGATGACGGGCTGCTCGACGAACTCGATGTTGTATGGGGCCAGGGCATTGATGGTCCTGATGGCTTCTTTGGGCGTCCAGCCGGCGTTGGCGTCGACGCGAATGGTGGCTGAGGAAACCTCGCGAATGGCTTTGAGGATTTCGAGATCGTGTCTGGTGCCGACCTTGATCTTCAAGATCGGGTAGTTCTTGGCTAGCAGAGCCTTCTTCGCCATCTGCGCCGGGGTATCGATGCCGATGGTGAACGATGTGCGCGGTGTGCGCGTGGGATTGAGGCCCAGCAGTCTATACACTGGCACATTGAGCATCTTGCCCATAATATCATATAGCGCCATATCTACGGCGGCCTTCGCGGATGGGTTGAGGCGGATAATTCTGTCCAGGCGCTGCATAATATCTTCGATCGCAAAGGGATCGTCGCCCAGGTTGCCCGCGAACATGGCGGTGCAGGCGAAAACCGTCTCTACGCTCTCGCCATAATACTCAGCCGGAGATGCCTCGCCATAGCCCGTGTAGTCGTCGTGGGTCACCTCGACAAGCACGCCAGGCGATGTGTTTTGCACACCGCGCGAGATGCGAAATGGCGTTGTTAGTTTGAGATCAAGCGGTTTTGCGTCAATATGCATGTCTCTCTCTGCTCTCTACTGGTGTATCTGCCCGTACTATACCTGATCTCGTGTGGTATGTATAGTGGGACGGGGGGGATAGGTGTCGGGGAGGTGTTCTATCTACTGTGTAAACTTGGGAATTATGTGGGTGATTCAGTCTCTTTAACATACTGGCACAAAGTAGCGCGGGAGACCCCAGGTGCCTTTGCAAGAAGAGCAAGGTAGGAGAAGTTTTGCCCCTCCTTCTCTGCTATACTGTTCCTTTCGCCGATTTTGTTGTAGTCAAAAAGAATAGTCATGAGGAAGAGAAGTTCCCTTACGCTGTCAGTACAGAGAAATACGGAGGGTTATCACTATGGTCGAACACATCGATTACCAGGATATTTTTACGCCCCAGGGGATGCTCGGGCACGTCTCCAAACAACCCAACCTCGATTTCCTCATGAATATCTTCAACATTCCTCGCGTCTACAGCGTCTCGGGCTTCGGCACCTGGAACGTCGGTCAGCACACGATGGCCGTCGCCTTCCTGGCGCTCTACTGGTCCGCCTTTCACTCCTATCCGGCGGAGAAGCGTGACCGGCTCGTCACGCTGGCGCTGGTGCACGACGCCCACGAGGCAGTCATCGGAGATATCCTGCCCGTATTCAAAACGGCAGCCGTCAGAGAGGCCATCGCTTCTATCCAGCAGGACATCCTGAACGCGTTTTCCATCGAAGAGGATCAGGCTCTTCACGATGAACTGAAACTGCTCGATATGATCGGCTTCCTCTACGAGATCAGTCAATCCTCGCCCAGGGGGATCGATCCTTCCAGGAGTGAATTGATCAAGCAGATGTACGCGCGCCAGAAAGCAGACGTTCTTGCCTACGCGCAGCGGGCCACGATCGACCTCCAGAAGGTAGAAGATTTTCTCGTAGGAATGAAACTCTAGCGGACTTCTGGTCAAGGGCAAGCGCTGACACTTCGTCGCTTGCCCTATTCAATGGATCATCTGCCTCGATTTAATAGAGCATGTTTGTATATCCTGCTCCAAAATCTTGAGGAATTCTCTCAAAACATTGAGAGAATCTTGAGAATGTAGGTAAAACATCAGAACGCACATTGATCTATTTTGAGCTATAGTATTGTGGATTCGATAAACAGATCTGTTGCTGATGGCTGTGGTGAAGCAGCAGGGAAAGCGGGGCTCGTTCATCAAATCTTACTGGTCATTTTGCATTGAACAGTCAATAGGGTAAAGGGGTGCGCCGGGAAGCCGGTCGGTTATTGGTCTTCTTGTACATTTCACTATGCAGAACTGCGTCGGCGGCGATAACTGTAGCGGGAGAAGTACATCTCTTCTGAGAGGAGGACTTTTACGATGGTCCCGGAAGATATCCATACACTTCTGGAGGTGGCTCGCTGGACGGCTACTCACAGGAACAGACGTTGTACTATTCGGCGGCTTGCAGGAACGGAAGAGAACTATCTGCTTTTTGTGCAGGAGCTTGATCGCGTCGAGAGCCAGTGCTCCCAGACAAGGAGATTGCACGCTGAAGCAACATTAACGCTGCTTGAGTGGCTTGAGGCGCTCGCATATTTCCACTGGCGTTGTGCCTATTGTCAGGAAAAACCATTTCAAGTCATGAGTCACTATCTCCCCCTATCACAGGGAGGGACGACTGCGCTGAACTGTCTTCCTGCCTGTTACCACTGTCGAAACGCCCAGGGGAAGACGAATGAGCGTATTCAGGATTATTTTGCCCAGATCCAGTCAGCAAGAGAATGTATAACGGTCTGAGTAGAACTTCAGGAAGGTGCAATGACAGGAATGGTCGCCCGAAAATTGGGCAAGATTCGAGAAGAGTTTTCATGGTCTCGCACGTATACTCTTATGAGACAGAATTTTACCAATCGGCGATTTCATCCGCAAGCTTACAGAGATGAGGGAGTTTATGGATCAGGCGGCCCCTATTCCAACCGTTCCCGTTTCTGTTCCACCTGCGCTGCGTGCTCGCGTGGGAGGTCGCTCGAAGGTGACGGCTGCGGGACGGACCATTCGTGAATTGATCGATGCACTCGATCAACAATTTCCCGGTCTGCGTTTCAACCTCTGCTATGAAACCGGAGAGCTACGGCCCTACGTGAACATTTTTCTGGGCCATGAAAATATTCGCTACTTGCAGGGTCTCGACACTCCCCTCTCTCCGGGCACGACCGTAGCCATCTTGCCGTCTGTTGCCGGTGGATAACTAAACGTTCTATGAAGGAGGAAAAACAGATGTTTCGTCGCAGCGAGTATCCCCAGGGGAGTGTGCTCCTTGTTGTTGGAACAAAAAGAGGGTTATTTCTCATCTCCTCGGTGGATCGACAGTCGTGGAACATTCAGGGCCCCATGTTGAAGGGGCATCGCACCTTTTATGGGATACTCGACCAGCGCAAGGGCGCGCGCCTCTTCGCCGCCGATAACGGGGATTTCTTTGGCCCATTCTTGCGCTATAGCGATGACTTCGGCGCGAACTGGCATGAACCTGAACATGGACTGCAATTTCCAGAGCAGAGCGGAGAGAAGCTCGCTGCTATCTGGACGATTGAGCCGGGACGCCAGGCGGAACCCGATGTGGTCTACGCGGGAGTCGATCCCGCCAGCCTGTGGATCAGTACCGATGGTGGGCTCAACTGGGAGCTGAACGCCGGGCTGGCGACACACCCCACGCGTGCCCGCTGGGAACCCGGAGCAGGTGGATTGTGCCTGCACAGCATCGTCCCCGATTACGCGAATGCATCCAGAATCTGGGTCGCCATCTCGGCGGTTGGCTGTCTGCGCAGCGATGACGCGGGTAAGACCTGGACGTTTGCCAATAAGAACGTCCGCGCAGACTTTCTGCCCGTCAAGTATCCAGAGTTCGGCCAGTGCGTGCATCGCCTGATACAGCACCCGCGCAGGCCAGAGATATTGTATCAGCAGAACCACTGCGGTATCTACAAAAGCACGAACTCCGGTGACGATTGGACGGATATCCAGCACAATCTGCCCTCCGAGTTCGGATTCCCCATTGCCTTAGATCCGCATCATCCAGAGACGCTGTATGTGGTGGTAGAGGATGCGGAGGCGCGCCAGAACGTGGGAGAACAGTTCACAGTCTATCGCAGCGATAACGCCGGTGAGCAATGGGAGAGACTCACGAACGGGCTGCCAGCGGGAACCGGCGTAGGGTTAGGCGTGCTGCGCCATGCCCTGTGCACAGATATAAAAGATCCCTGCGGCGTGTATGTGGGCACCACCACCGGGCAGCTCTTTGCCAGCAGCGACCAGGGCGACGGCTGGCGCCTGATCGCGGAGTATCTGCCATCGATCTATTCTTTGACTGCTGCTGTCCTTATGTAATATGATCGGCATCTCTTTTTCGGTCCACAGTACAAATTGGAGCAGCCCTCTATCTCCGTTCAAGCAACCTGTGATGCCCCGTAGGGGCATATAAGAGTCCTGTAGGTGAAGCCTCTCCCTGCTTTTGCTGGTCAGAACGCATCCCTTGCTGTTGCAGCAAGATAGCAACTAATCCCGTCCAGCCTGTCTGGTGGCTGGCTCCAAGTCCCTTCCCGCTCTCTCCATGAAAGAACTCGTGGAATAACAGGTAGTCACGCCAGTGGGGATCGCGTTGGAGAGGCTCATTCTCTCCGTTGTAGGGGCGATCGCCGCCCTCCCCACGCAAGAACAAGCGTATGAGCCGTTGAGATAACTCGTCGGCAACCTCCATCAGCGTCAGATACCGACCCGAACCTGTTGGGCACTCCACTTTGAAATCATCGCCATAATAGTAATAGAACTTCTGAAGCGATTCGATCAATAGATAGTTCAGCGGGAGCCAGATTGGACCGCGCCAGTTGGAATTGCCGCCAAAGAGTCCACTGCGTGACTCTGCCGGTTCGTATTGCACACTATAGGCGACGCCATTGACCTGGAACTCCCAGGGGGAAGCGGCATGATATTTGCTCAGAGAACGCACGCCATAGTCGCTCAGGAATTCAGCGGGATCAAGCATACGCTTGAGCAGGCATTTGAGATGATGACCACGAACCAGGGCCAGGAGACGCCGTTGTCCACTTTGTGGAAGCTGCCAGTGGGAGACGAGGCGCGTCAGATCGGGACGATGGGTCAGAAACCACTCCAGGTGTCCTTTGAAGCGGGGGAGGGTGTCGAGTACCTCCGGCTCCAGTATCTCGACCGCACACAAGGGAATGAGTCCGACCAGGGAGCGAATGGTCATGGGACGATGGGTTTCATCCGGCAAGTGCAGGACATCATAGAAGAATTCATCTGCCTGATCCCACAGGCGGATGCCCTCGTCGGCGATATTGTTCATAGCAGCGGCAATCGCGAGGAAATGTTCAAAGAACTTCAGGGCAATATCTTCATATGCGGAATTGGTCAGCGCCAGTTCTAGCGCAATGGTCATCATATTCAAACAAAACATCCCCATCCAACTCGTTCCATCGCACTGCTCAATCGTTCCTCCTGTGGGCAGTGGCGCGCTGCGATCAAAGACGCCGATATTGTCTAGTCCGAGAAACCCTCCCTGGAAGACATTATTTCCTTCTGAGTCTTTGCGATTGATCCACCACGTAAAGTTAAGCAGGAGTTTATGAAAGATGCTTTCCAGAAACAGGCGATCTGCACACCCGGTCTGCTCCTGGTCAATTTTGTAGACACGCCATGCAGCCCAGGCTAGAACTGGTGGATTGGCATCACTAAAATCCCACTCATAAGCCGGAAGTTGTCCATTGGGGTGCATGTACCACTCACGCATGAGCAGGTCGAGCTGGCTCTTGGCAAAGTCACTATCGAGCAGGACCAGCGGAAGGCAATGGAAAGCCAGGTCCCAGGAGGCATACCACGGGTATTCCCATTTATCCGGCATCGACATCACCCGTTCATTGTACAGGTGTCTCCACTCACGATTGCGTCCATGTTTGCGCTGTGGAGGAGGTACTGGTTGAGCAGGATCGCCACTGAGCCACTGCTCCACAATGTAATGGTAAAACTGTTTGCTCCAGAGCATTCCTGCGAACGCCTGTCGCTGAACGCGCCGTTGGTCTTCATCTAAAGAAGCTGGCTGAAGGGTAGCGTAAAAGTTGTCGGCTTCCTGCTTGCGCATTTCAAAGATCGCATCAAAGTCAGCAAAGGGTAGGGTCGTCGAACCGGCACCGTGCTCTGATCCCCTCGTGAGTCGCAATCGCAGAACTGCCTCTGTTCCACCAGCAATCGTGCACGTGTAGAGTGCGGCAGCCTTCGTCCCTCTCCGTTCTGGATTGACTGCAGCAGTGTTCCCCTGAATAAGATAGTCATGGAAGGCGTCTTTGGCGTAAGGCGTCGCGTTTGGCACACCAAAGAGCCGCTGAAAATTGGTGTCGTTGTTGGTGAACAGCAGGTCATGAGCAGCCTCGCAAAAGAGCATGTACGTCCCTAACAGGGGATGTTGAGCCTCTATACAGAGACAGGAGGGTTCTGTGTTGTACAGGCTGTTTGCCGTGCCAATGACCTGTCGTAATAGTGGCTGGATGGGATCTCGTCCCCATGACCATGTATTGCGAAACCAGAGTGTGGGCAGAAGGAAGAGCCTGGCAGGCTGCAACCCATGATTAACTGCGGTGATACGAATCAGGATATCTTCGGGATGCGCTTTGGCGTATTCTACAAATACATCGAAATAGCGATTCTCACTGAAAATGCCTGTATCCGTCAACTCAAACTCATCCTGCTGTTTGCTGCGCCGGGCATTCTCTTCTACCAGTTGCTGATACGGGAAGGCGCTGTGCGGATACTTATAGAGCATACTCATATAACTGTGTGACGGGGTGTTATCCAGGTAGAAGTACATCTCTTTCACGTCTTCGCCGTGATTGCCCTGCGGTCCTGACAGGCCAAAGAGCCGCTCTTTGAGGATCGCATCCTGTCCATTCCAGAGTGCCAGCGCAAAACACATGCGTCCCTTATCGTCGCTGATCCCGGCCAGACCATCTTCATTCCAACGATAGGCGCGGGATCGAGCCATCTCATGTGGAAAATAGTCCCAAGAGCGTCCCGCAGCGCTATAATCCTCGCGCACCGTTGCCCAGGCCCGTTCACTCAGGTACGGACCCCAGTGTCGCCAGGCATCCCCATCAGTGATAAGTCGCTGAAGTTCGCGATTGAGAGAGGCAGATTGCAGATCCATAGGATTCTCCTCGGAAGACTTTTGACAAGATGTGAAAAGGTCGCTAAACAGCAGTATCTAGCGAACACACCTTCAAAACAGCGTACTCCCATTGTATCATGCCGTCGACGGGAGGGGACCTGAAGAGTTACGTTTGAGACGTGTTTTGCAGATAAGTTCTATATATTTCATCCTCATCTCGCGGATGGATTGGCCTTAAGGTCGCGTATCAATTGCTTAAAGCTTTTGAAGAATTCATCGCGTTCTTTCCAATAGACGAAGTCGACGGTGTCTCGTTCTCGGCGCAAATTGGCAGCCCAGGCTTTGCTAATTTGCATCACCGCCTCATCCAGCTTGATGGGAAAGAGTGCCTGGGCGTTGTATTGATGCTCCTTCTTAAATGCAGTCTCCACTTCATTTTCTATCCATTGACTATTGACAGAGTGTTCCGACAAGACCAACAGCAATTTGTCGTACTGGCGGATCGACTCATCAATGCGTTGCTTAAACTTCTCGCTGATTTTCACGCCTTCAGGTGCAAACCAGCAACGTATTCCCTCGTTTTGCAGGTTGGTATGCAATTGTTCTGCGAATGCCTGATCCTTACTCGAATAGCTAATGAAGCAAGTGTAGTACTCCATTGAATTGTTGATCAGGGCACGGGCAAAGTTGATAGTAGGATCGTCCAGCCCCACACCGCGGAGAAATGCCTTTGGAATATGTCCCTGTGAACGCGAAAGGGTACTGGTACTGATTTCCGATGGCCCACGGTGAATAACCGTTTCAAGCCCTTTCACCATGCGAAGGTCAATGTTTCCAAAGATGGTTCGGCCAATTGTTGCTCCGTTGAGGATAGCTCCCCTGAGATCAGCTCCGTTGAGGATAGCTCCTCTGAGATCAGCTCCGTCGAGGATGGCTCCGTCGAGGATGGCTCCGTCGAGGATGGCTCCGCTAAGGTCAGTTCTGTTGAGGATGGCTCCACTAAGGTCAGCTCCGCTGAGGAGAGCGTTAACAAGGTCAGCTCCACTGAGGAAAGCGCTAACGAGATTGGCTCTGATGAGATCTACATTGTTGAGACTCGCGATGATGAGGTTCGCGTTGCGGAGGTTGGTTTCTCTTAAGTGGGCTCTGCTGAGGTCGGCTCTGCTGAGGTCGGCTCCGCTGAGGTCGGCTCCGCTGAAATTAGATCGACTCAGGTCGGCTCCGCCGAGTTTAGCTCCGCCGAGTTTAGCTCCGCCGAGTTTAGCTCCGCTGAGGTCAACATCTATTTCCTCATGTTGAGTTCTCCAGGTGTTCCATTTCTCTACTCCTTGTTGGAGACGATCGAGTTGTTCCTGGTTTGCCATGTTGTCTCCTCCTCTCTAATATTACTCTCATTATTATAAGGGTAAGGATGGGGGGCTGCAAGAAGGACTCTACTAAAACGAGCCTTCGTCAGGTAAGAAAGAAAAGGTTATCGCTGGCAAAGCACTGATGAGGTAAAGGAAAGATCTGGTAGAGGGATACAAACCACGGTTCATTTGTAGTGACATGTTCTCGACATCGGCAAATACTCATTAATGACCTGATAGTATTATGCTTTACTAAGTAGTTTCCTTTTTCTAATCAAGTGCAGTAAATGAGGGGAGTTTTGCAAAAAAATGTAGCTGTTTTTGTTGTGATGTTTGTGCAGGATTACGTACAAAATAAGGTAGACGATCATGGAAAAGAATGCAGACTACCCATCGATTAGTGTTGTTATTCCAACGCTAAATGAAGCTCAGAACCTTCGTCATGTGTTACCACTTATTCCGTCCATTGTTAGTGAGATCATTTTAGTCGACGGGCATTCAACCGACAATACACACGCTGTTGTACAACAACTGCTACCAGTCATTCGACCAACTATCCAGATCATCAAACAAACCAAAAAAGGTAAGGGTGATGCTCTAAGAACCGGTTTTGCGGCCTGTTCAGGCGACATTATTGTGACGCTTGATGCTGATGGGTCGACTGATCCTAGAGAGATACCGCTTTTCGTTGAAGCGCTCATTAGAGGAAATGACTTCGCCAAAGGCTCACGCTGTATTCGCGGCGGGGGCAGCCATGATTTTACTTTACTGCGTCGCCTGGGTAACTATGGATTACGTAAATTAGTGAATGCACTTTTCTGGACGCGATTCACCGATTTATGCTATGGCTACAACGCATTCCGGCGGTATTGTCTTGACTATATAGAAATTGACTGTGATGGTTTCGAGGTTGAAACGCTCATCCATCTGCGTGTCCACAAAGCCCATCTAAAAATTGTCGAGGTCCCTAGCGTGGAGTATCGGCGCATTTATGGCAAAAGCAACTTACATGCATTCCGTGATGGGTGGCGTGTGTTAAGGACTATTTTGGGAGAGCTAAACAAGAACGATTTGCCTCTTTCACAACCACGTCATTTTACGACCTCATACTATATCATTGACCCGTCCGCTGTATCTGAGGAGACAGTTTTGTAGATAGCGCCAGTCAGGGTACCCCAAACTTTAAACAATTTCCTGGTATCACCACGTTTTTTGCTGATCGTAAGGGGCAAGCGCTAAACCTGCAAATTTCTTCCAGCAGGTGTCTCACAAATATGTCATCCATCATATAAGTCGGTTTGGCACGTATGACGAAGGAAATCCAGTACCATGAGAATAGTGTTGTACCGGTGGGTTAAGACGAATTGGATCATGTTAACTAATGCCGGGTCATTAGTAGGGACCACGGCGGTCACATCAGTGCTAGGCTTCGTCTACTGGTGGATAGCGGCGCGGCTATTCTCACCAGAAGCCGTGGGTTTTGCTTCCGCAGCAATCTCGGTGATGCTACTGCTTGGAACCGCCTCTATGTTGGGGCTGGGAACAATGTTGATCAGTGAGTTACAGCGTCAGCCGGGCAAAGAAGCTTCGCTCATTAGTGCTGCTCTCGCTGTGGTTGGAGTGGCGGGAGGGTGCCTGGGCATCGTTTTTGCAGTTGTGGCACCGCTTTTATCACATGACTTTCAGGCACTGGGAGCAAGTCTCGCAAACGTGGCACTTTTTGCTGTGGGTGTCGGTCTCACTGGGATTTCGCTAGTCCTTGACCAGGCGCAAATAGGTTTACTGCAAGGGAGCGTGCAACTCTGGCGCAACACACTGTTTGCTGTAGCAAAACTTGCAGCCATTTTTGGAGCGGGTCTTTGGGTATTACATGTGGTGGGGCTGACGATTTATGCAACATGGGTAGTCGGTAGTGCATTCTCATTGGTGGCTCTAGCTGGATTTGCTCTTGTGAAGGGAGGGTGGTCAGGAAAAAGCTATCTGCCAGAATGGGGACTGCTGCGGAAACTGGGGTCTGCATCTCTCAAGCATCATGCCCTTAATTTGACGCTTCAGGCACCATCCCAGATCCTGCCAGTACTGGTCACAGTCGTGCTTTCGGCGACGGCTACGGCCTGGTTTTACGTCTCCTTTATGCTGGCAAATTTTGTGTTTATCATCTCTGTTTCTCTCACTATAGTGCTCTTTGCAACGAGTTCTGCCCGGCCCGATACGCTGACCCACAATGCTCGCCTGACCGTCGGTCTTGCAACGGTAGTAAGTGTGCTGGCCAATTGTGTCTTGCTGCTTGGTACCAGTCAAGTGTTGAGCTTGTTTGGTCATAGCTATGCCCAACAAGCTGCGTGGTGCCTGCGCATCCTGGGGCTCGGAGCTTTCCCTTTGATTATCAGGAATCACTACATAGCTATATGTCGTATTGAGGGCCGACTAACACAGGCTACACTACGCATGATAGCTGCCGGTGGCTTCGAATTGGGGGCATCTGCTCTGGGCGCACACCTCGGCGGGTTATCAGGATTGAGCCTCGGCTGGCTTGTAGCAGTCTGTATTGAAGCAGTGCTTATGTTTAGCACAGTGTATAAAGTTGTTCGGCCCATAAGGGCATCAAGCCATACAGATCAACTACCAGGATGTCGACCGTATTACAACGGCGTGTCCATTCTGGACGCGCCGATTAATGACCAGGTCCTGGCCAACGAAATTATGTTAGAGAAGGCTTTGCCCACGAAAAGGGAGAGACTTTCAAACACTAGAGAAAACAAGGAGGACGTTATGACGAACTACCCAGAAAAAAATTTTCGAACGCCCGGTTATACATTGTCCGAAGTGGACGAATCAATCATAGCAGACAACTCACAATTACTATCGCGTCAGGCTACCTATGATGCCCTCGTACTTGATGGTAGATTGCGGCAATCAGTGGTGACAGTGCGTTCGCTAGGGAGGCGAGGTGTGCGCGTTGCTGCGCTGGAGACCGTCAGTGGGTTGCCTGCACCTGCCTTCTCATCACGTTGGTGTCAGCACAAGATTGTTTGCCCGGCAGAAGAGGGAACGAAGAAGTATCTGGAGTATCTGGAACATGCACTTGACTCTACTGGCGCACGGGTGCTAATCACCTCCTCGGATGGCACTGTAGCGTTAGTACGGCAATATCGTGAACGGCTTGAGCAAAGGGTGCGTATCGCTCTAGCCGAAGAACCAGCGCTGGGAATTGCTATCAATAAGGAACAAACACTGGAAATTGCCGAACAGTTGGGCCTGGGAGTTCCACATGCAGTCACTATTAAATCGGTAGATGAAGTGCAAGCAGGCATACGAGAAATTGGGCTACCAGCAGTTGTCAAACCAGTAGAATCATGGATGCACGGTGGGAAGCGCAGAGTTGTATCCCAGCTAGTAACAACTCCCGATGAGGCTCGTCGTGCTGTTGAGGAGTTGACGCGCTTTGGAGAAAAAGTGCTCTTCCAACAATTCCTCCCGGGCAGGCGGGAGTCACTGAGCTTCTTCATTGCAAATGGCAAAACGCATGCGCGTTTTGCCTTCTGGGGGAAGCGGACCAATCCACCTCTGGGAGGGATATATGTATTGCGACAAGCGATTGCCATGCCCCCTGATACGGGTGAGCAAGCGGAACGCTTAGTGCGAGAAATCGAGTTGGAAGGCTACTCTCAAGTAGAGTTTCGGCGCGACAGCGCCGGGAAGCCCTGTCTGATGGAGATCAACTCGCGCCTCAATGCAGGGATTGAGGTTGCTGTGCGTGCTGGCGTCGATTTTCCCTACTTGCTTTATCAATGGGCTAATGGGGATCGTATCGATGAGGTGAAAAGCTATCGTACAGATGTTCAGATGCGTGATCTAGGTGGTGATTTGGCGACAACGATAGCTTCGGTGCGGCAACATGGTAGACCGGGAGTGACTCCGCCCCTGCGGGCCATCCTCGATTTCTTCCTCTCTTTCTTCATGCCTATGGGATACGACTATGTCGATTGGAAGGATCTACGTCCAGCGTTGACGGCGATCAGAGGTTTTCCCAGATATTTGTTGCGGCGAGGGCAGATGCCTTCAAGAAAGAGGTAAGTCTGGATGAGAAGAGACATAAATGGGCTTAACGTGCTAATGGTAACTCCACGTTACTTTCCCTACATGGGAGGTATAGAAACGCATGTCCACGAGGTTGGAAGCCGTCTTGTGAAGAGTGGAATCAATGTCACTCTTTTGACCACCATGCCTCATACGTTCCCTGCTCAGTTACCTCGAGATGAGGTGGTTGAAGGAATGCGGGTCATTCGCGTTCGGGCGTGGCCACAACGGCGTGACTATTACATTGCGCCTGAGATCTCTTCTATTGTTGAACACGGCGGCTGGGATCTCATACATTGTCAAGGATGTCACACATTTGTTCCGCCACTGGCTATGCTTGCGGCCAAAAAAGCGAAGATTCCGTATATTATCACATTCCACACTGGAGGCCATTCGTCGCGCTTTCGTACCAGGATAAGAAGCATACAATGGAGATTACAGCACCGATTGTTGGCTAGCGCCGAGAAACTTATAGGCGTCTCACGCTTCGAAGCTGACTACTTTCGCGACCTGTTATGCCTCCCAGTAGAGCAATTTGTTGTCATTCCCAATGGGGCCGGTTTACCGAACTTGAAGTACTTTCTAGCGAAAACATCAGCGCGACCGCTTATCGTCTCCGTTGGGCGTTTAGAGCGATACAAGGGACATCAGCATATGATCACTGCTTTCCCCAAAATACGGGAGTGGCGCCCTGACGCACAACTCCTGATTGTGGGGAGAGGTCCCTATGAGGCGACTCTGCGCAAATGTGCCCAGAGAGTCGGAGTCGCCGAACATATGGAAATCCGTTCGGTCCCTGCCGACGACAGGCGCGCAATGGCAGAACTGTTCTCCCAGGCCACACTTGTGGTGTTGCTGAGTGAGTATGAAGCACATCCTATAGCGGTCATGGAAGCGCTTGCGCTCCAACGTCCGGTACTGGTCAGGAATACCTCTGGCCTGCGAGAATTAGCGGAGCAAAAGTTTGTCCGAGCCGTATCCCCGAACAGTACTCCAGAGGAGATCGCCGCTGCGGCAATTCAACAGATTGAAGAGCCACTTATCCCAGAACAACTTGTCTTGCCCACATGGGAAGATTGCGCTCGGAAACTGCAGGCTATTTACAGTGTATGTGCCAGGAGGGAATAGTGCGTATTTTAATGCTTGCACAATTCTATCCACCAACTATCGGTGGAGAAGAACGCCATGTACGTGCTCTCAGTGTCGAACTCGTCGCGAGGGGATACGATGTCACCGTTGCCACGCTCTGGCAAGAAGGCCTGCCAGAATTTGAATGCGATCAGGGCGTGCGCGTTCATCGGATACGCGGCTCAATGCAACGTGTGACCGCACTCTTCAGCGAAAAAGAGCGCCAGCATGCGCCACCATTCCCTGATCCGGAGTTTCTATGGGCGCTACGTCGTATTATCATGCGCGAACGACCCGATATCGTCCACGCTCACAACTGGATTGTACATTCGTTTACACCACTTAAAGCCTGGAGCAAGGCCAAACTCGTTGTCACTCTCCATGATTGCAGCCTTATTTGTGCAAAGAAACGGTTTATGTATCGTGGAACTGTGTGTAGTGGCCCCACCCTGAGGAAATGTCTGATGTGCGCCACTAATCACTACGGCATTACAAAGGGCGTGCCAACAACATTGGGCAACTGGTTTTGGGAAAAGGTGGAATGCCAGCTTGTTGATATGTTCTTGCCTGTCAGCCAGGCAATTGCGGAGGCAACTCAACTTGACAAACAGAGAGTGCCCTATCACATCATACCCAACTTTATCCCAAACACTGCAGACGAGTTGCCCGGCGATGCCGACCCAATTCTCGCACAACTGCCAGGGGGTGATTATCTCCTTTTTGTTGGTGATATTGTACCTGACAAGGGTGCGGAGGTGCTGCTACAGGCATATGCCGAAATGGGAGGTTCAGTGCCGCTGGTAATCATAGGGCGACCGGTGAGTCGCTTCTCTATAGGCATCCCGCCAAATATTCTGGTCCTGCAAAACTGGCCTCATGCCGCTGTAATGAGTGCCTGGAGTCGCTGTACCATTGCATTGATGCCCTCTATTGTTCTTGACGCCTGCCCGACTGTAACCATGGAAGCGATGGCTATGGGGCGACCTGTCATCGCTTCACGCATTGGCGGCATACCTGACATCGTCATCGATGGCGAGACAGGGTTCCTTGTTACTCCCGGTGATTACCGTGCATTGCGGGAGGCGACACAACGTTTATTGAGCGATCAGGTGCTACGAGAACGCATGGGGTCGGCGGCGAAGCAAAGAGTGGTCTCGTTCCAGGCAAGAACGGTAGTACCACGTATCGAGCAGGTATACCAAGAGGTCTTTTACTCATGAGCTCTACACAATATTGCCCATCTTGTGGAACAGAGCTGCCTGGCACTGCCCATTTTTGTGGGCGTTGCGGGCATCCTCTCAGGGCTACAATCAAAATCAGCAAGGTGACGAATATGAGGCGCTCTTCTCCTGGAAGTATGCTGCCTCTTAATGTCTCCACGGCTCGCACCTATAAACATAATCTGCTTCATAAAGTGCAGAGTAAGTTGCCAGCGCCTGTGCAGCAGACTATCACGGCTATGCTTATCAGGGCGAAAGATCCCTCATCAGAAGTATCTCACTTGAAGTGTCAGCTTGATATTCAGCCAGAAACGAGGCATTCGCCTCTAGCTAGCGCTCATCTGGCTGAGAAGAAGGAGCTTGATATTCAGCCAGAAACGAGGCGAATGCCTCTAGCTAGCGCTCATCTGGCTGAAAGGAACTATCAGGAAGCAGCGGGATCACAATCTGTGGCCTGGGGATGGCTTCCATTGCTGACGCTGACCAATGCTTTGGGCGTGTTTTCTGTGGCTTATGCATATACTAGCGCACGGGAGGGCGCAACACAGGTAGAAATATTTTTCTGGCTTGGCTTACTCCTGATTTTTGTTCCCTCTGTAGTGCGGCTCCTCTCTCCTTCGGCATCACGCTTTGAGCGTATTAGCTTGCTTAGTATCGTTGGTGTTTGTTTTCACCTTGTGAATGTGCTGTTCAGCCCGCTCCACTTTTCTTATTATGACGAGTTGCTGCATTGGCGCACAGTAGATGATATCGTCAGGAGTGGGCATCTCTTCGGAGAAAATGCTCTACTACCTGCCAGTCCTTTTTACCCCGGCCTCGAAATCGTGACGAGTGCCCTCAGCGTACTGAGTGGCCTTAGTACTTTCTACGCCGGTGTTATCGTGATCGGTATAGCACGACTGATGATGATCCTGTCGCTTTTTATGCTTTACGAGTACCTGGCAAATTCAGCACGTATGGCAGGAATAGCAACGATCATTTACATGACCAATCCACATTTTATCTTTTTTGATGCGCAATTTAGTTATGAATCTCTGGCACTCCCATTGGCTGTGCTCGTGATGCTTGTATTGGCACGCCATGAAGCACTGGGTCGCGAAAGCAGGTGGAGAACGCTTATTGCATGGATCATTTTGGGAGCCGTCGTTGTTACGCATCATATGACCGACTTCATCTTTGATGGGCTTTTTATCCTCTGGGCTGTGACATATAAACGGCAACATAAGAGTCCTTTGCGCAAGTCGAGCCTGGCGAAGACCGCTCTCTTTGGGGCTTTCACATCTTTTGCCTGGATGAGTCTTAGTGGAAATCCAGTTGTTGGCTATCTCTCTTCATATTTTTCAGATGCGTTCAATGAACTTGCACATGTGTTGATCGGCAACAGTCGTGCACGGCAGCTTTTCGCCGTTTACGCTGGCACCCCGACACCGCTGTGGGAACGAGCGATGATGGCCTCTTCTGTGGCTCTCATCTTGTTGTTTCTTCCTTTCGGCCTGCTCTGTCTCTGGCAACGTCACCGCTCCAGTGCGCTCGCAGTTATGTTCGGTATAGTCTCACTCTTCTACCCGGTCAGTCACGTCTTCCGATTGACAAACTTCGGTTCCGAGATTGCAGACCGCTCGGCAGCATTTCTTTATATTCCCATTGCCTGGGTATTGGCCCTCTTCATTATTCAGTTCTGGCCGACGCGAACGTTGAACTGGAGACAGACCTCATTCCTCACCTGCGCCATATCCGTAGTCTTCATCGGCGGGTTCATTCTGGGAGCTGGTCCCCCCAGAGAATTGCTGCCAGGTCCTTACGCGGTAGAGGCCGATGCGCGCTCTATTGAACCAGAGGGGATACAAGTAGCGTTATGGGCACGTTCATACCTCGGACCTGATAACCGGGTCGCCACTGATCGCACGAATAGCTTATTGATGAGTACCTATGGCGATCAGCGTATAGTGACCGGTATTGCGGATAATATAGATGTGACGCCGGTTTTCTTCTCGTCAAACCTGGGTTCCTATGAAGCATCAATTCTACAAAAGGGCCAGATACGCTACCTGATCGTTGATCTGCGTCTAAGTCGGGCACTCCCAAGTGTAGGCTTCTACTTCGATCCGAGCGAACCTGACTCTTTCCATCATACCGTCCCGATTAACCTGAAAGCGCTTACAAAATTTGACACCATGTCACAGGTTAATCGAGTGTTTGATAGCGGCAATATCGTTATTTATGATATGGGAGGACTCATCAATGCGCCAGAAAAACCTTGATCTTGTTGTCGCGTTAATCATCGTGGTACTGAATATACTGGTGGTGCTACTTCCAGATCGCGCGCCCATCGTGATTGGGCTCGTGCTGGCACTTCCTCTAGTCTTCGTATTGCCAGGCTATACACTAACTGAAGCATTGTTCTACAGACGACTGCTCAATGCTTCTCATCGCCTTGTTCTTAGCGTCGGCTTGAGCCTGGCAATTGACATATTGGGTGGCTTTGTCCTTAACATATCACCAGCAGGATTACGTGCAATTTCATGGGTCGTACTGTTGGGGCTACTCACAACAGCGTTTTCTCTACTGGTAGCATATCTTCGACGAGGAGCACTATGGAGTAGGATACAACCAGTGGAGTTCCGCTTCACCTTCTATCCGTATATAGTATTTGGGCTAGCTATTACACTCACGCTTTTTGCTATTCTGTACTCCACCATGAGCGCAGAACAACAGAAATATCCAGGTTTTACACAGCTCTGGATGCTCCCAGTGGTTCAATCTGGAAAAGGTTGTGCCGTTCGTCTTGGTATAGATAGCTTCGAATCAACTTCTGCTACGTATCGTGTGACAGTCACAATGGAGGGAGTTCAAGTGTCTGCGTGGTCATCAATTGTTCTGGCTCCCCATTCTTCCTGGGTTCAGTTGCTGCCAATAACTCCAAAGTCGGACGGTAATATTTACGTTGAAGCGCGGTTATATCAGGCAGATAAACCAGAAACCGTCTATCGGAAAGTCAATGTGACATTTCCCAACACGGAAGAAAGTAACCATGGAAAGGTGCAACTCTGTTGAGGGTCGGCTGTTGCTCCTACTCTCCTTTCCAGGCATTGTCAAACTTCGACAAATATCTCCGGTAATACCACTGTTGCAAGAAAAAAGCGACAATGAAGACAGTGACCGACAAGAACAGATTACTAAAGAGTAAAAAAATGCTACTGGCAATATAGTTGAAGATAATATAGAAGGCTCCGCCAAAACTCAGACTGCCAAGCAGAGACACTATATGGCGGACGTAGGGCGGCACATTGCTGAAATACTCAGTATCACCTTGCTTATAGAATGCCTCTTCAATAAGAGGCATCCTGGGTTTCAGGTGGTCAATGTAAAACGTCCGTATTTTATTCATTGCCGCGGTACAGTGAAATTCCCGCTTAACTAATTGCAGAAACCTGAGCAAGAAGATGAAGCTCAGTACGCCCCCAGATATCAGTGCTACAATCGTGATGATATCAAGCAGAAAAGGAGTCTTTGAGAATCCTTGACGACGAAGTTCATTACCAAAGATTTGTAATGCTGCCACTGCTGTAGCGATGATGCCTACCACGATAAGATAGACATTCTGTGTAGATGAAATTTCACTATTAATTTGAGAAGTACTCGCGCTCAGATGGCGCATTTCTTCAAGAAGAAGGCTTTCTGCTTCCAAAGAGATACCTGCGGTAAGACCAGTAGCTTCATGGCCTGCCTGCATAATGCACTCTCCTTTAGGAACTTCAATCTGCGATTGACTCTTCATGTACCTGATATGCTAGCGTATAACCGATGCCCGGAACTGTCAAAATATAACGGGGGTTAGCTGGGTCCGGTTCGATCTTCTGACGCAAGTGATAAATATGAGTTTTTATTAAACCTGCAGTTCCCATGTCGCCAAAATCCCAGGCACGTGTCACAATTTGCTGCGTGGTACACACCGCATTCGCATTCAAGGCGAGTAAGCTCAGCATCTTCCCTTCCATTGGTGTCAATTGAACAGTTTTTCCACGGATTTTCACCTTGTTATGGGATAAGTCGAGACAAATAGGGCCAACGCTAATAAGAGAAGACGGGCGCTGCGCTATTGTGGAACGTGTTCTACGGAATAGCGCACTTATTCGCGCAAGCAATTGATCAGGGAAAAAAGGTTTACGCAGATAGTCGTCAATGCCAGACTCCAGGTAGCGTACCTCATCGTGCACATCTTGCTCTTCAGCAATAACCAGTACCAGTGCGTCGTGTTCACGTTGCAACGTACGGCACATAACAAGCGAGTCTATGTCTTGCAATGTGTTGCCTAAAATGACCAGGTCGGGCAGATGTTCTTTCCATTTGGTTCTTGCCTGTTCGCCAGTATACGCACGATATACTTCATATCCAACAACCTTCAACAAACTATTGAGCATCTCAACCATATAGCGGTCGCTATCAACAATTAACAACTTCATATGATTTCCTTTCTGTCCTTGATACTTTTTCTGCTTGTCTAAGCAAACCTTGTCTCCAACAGCAAAGGGGCGCTCTACGATGTTAACCACTTGAACAACTGTGCAAAAGCTTTCGTGATTATACTAGCAATCCTTATGAGTGATGATTTGCTGGTATATAGTGCCGTGACACTTCCAGACGACAACGCGAAAGTGTGAGTCTGTACACATATCCTCGCTTTACTATGATATATGGATGAGAGAGCCTCAGAGTGACTTTCACTCTAGAACAATTTTACACAAGAAAAGTCGTTAGTGAGTGGCTCCAGCAGGCGATTTTCCCCCAAAATTGACTGACTGAGCATCAGCCTACGATCTGGGCCATGCTCTCTATATCTAGTGTTGGTTTGCTGCCTCTCCTCCCGAAGTCAACAACACATATGGATGAATGGATATACTAATATTGGCCGATCATGAGTCATTCCTATGACATCATCTCGCCTCTCAAATTACTCTGGAGTCTCTGACGAGGTTTGCGCCACATCGATACTTGTCTATCAAAGCGATAGTTGTGCTCTTGCGAGCGGCAGCGCTGCTTGTACCCTTAGGAAATATCCTGCAAAGGTTAAAATAATCACCTCCTATCGGTCATTTTCCAGGTCTTTATAGTAAAGTCACCGATCAGGTCAGGTATTAGAGCGAACAGCAAAAAAGACACTATTGACTCAACGCGTCGTGTTGACTACAAAACCAACCATGAGATACTATGCTGTAGGGATAACTTTCCTGTATCCAAAAGTAAATAATACTCACAATTTTTGTATATGTCAAGTCTTTTATAGAGATATTCTGAGGAAATCATTTTTTTGATAGTAACAAAGAATGATTACTTATAAATAGATGCTATCTCGATTCACATGTAGATGTGTCCAGTAAACAAGCAAATATAGGCCATCTATATCCTCTAAGCAGGCAGAAAAAAACCGGAGAAATACGGTTGGTAGTGAACTTGTAATAAATGCGTGTACCGTATAGAATTGTAATGTTACTTTTATAGAATTGTAATATTGATTTTCTTGATTCTTCATTATTAAGGAGTGAAGTATGAAGGTTATCGGGCATCGCGGTGCCGCCGGGTTGGCACCAGAAAATACCTTTGCAGGCTTTGACCTTGCTTTAGGGCTTGGTGTTGATGGGATAGAAACTGATATACAAAGAACAAAAGACGGCCAGCTAGTGCTTTTTCATGCTGATCATCTAGATAAAACAACCAATGGCACTGGAGTTTTGCAAGAAACATCCTGGGAAGAGTTACAACAGCTCGATGCAGGATCATGGTTTGATAGGAGATTCTCAGGTGAACGAGTCCCACTGCTTATAGAAGCACTACAGAGATATGGAGCACGAACCTCCTTCGATCTTGAAATAAAACAGATGGGCATTGAATATGAAGTATTACATATAGTTGAACAATTAAGGCTATTAGATCGCGTGACCTTTACTTCTCGTGACTTCCCAATTATCTGCAATATCAAAGAGAAAAATCCTTCCGCTCAAGTTGGATATTTAACAGCAGATTTCTCAGAGGAGAACATACGTAAAGTTGTTAAGACACAAATACAGTGTTTTTGCCCAAGGGCGGCAAAAATCACAAAACCCTTAGTGGATCACTGGCGCTCTTTGGGATTATTCGTTCGAGCCTGTGGAGTAAGCAATACCGATATGATGAAAAATGCCATACAAGCTGGCGTTGACGGAATGACTTTTGACTTCCCTGATTTGCTCTTAAAAGAGCTGGGAAGGGCGTAAGTGTAAAGTAGTCCATGATTTTCATAACTTGAGCTTCTACGTGTCACTGTTGTATAGTACTCTAGGGACACGATAAGGGGGATACATCGAGGAGAAAGGTAAGAAAACTTATGTATAGGCGCTTGGAGATGTTAATTGCCGCATGCCTCTACTATAGCGGGCTGGTGCAACTGGTTCGCTGGTGGATCCAGTACTCCAGGCGATCGCTGGTCATACTCACTTACCATAATGCAATTGGGGGGGACCTGCGAGCGCATATCCTCCACCTGCGTCGTCACTACCGTCTATTACCTCTCAAGACAGCGCTGGAAGAACTCTATATGCCATACAAAAAAGGATCACAGAGGAAAGATCGACGTCCTCCCCTGGTGTTGACTTTCGACGATGGATACCGCGATAACTATATCAATGGCTTTAAGCTAGCCCGTGACTTGCAGGTTCCTCTCACGATCTTTCTGATTCCCGGTTATATTGAAAGCGGGAGCCGTTTCTGGTGGTTGGAAGGTGATCAGCTTGTAGCACAGGCGCTGGCAAGCGAGGCAACGATTGAAGGGCGGACTTATCATCTGGACGATTTAAAGGAACGCGAGGTGCTGGCGCAAGCCATTGATGCTCGTGTAAGGTATGCGACATCAGTTAGCGAACGTGAGGCGTTCCTGGTTTCTGTTCGTGAGACCCTGAGAGAACCTCACGAAATGACTTCCAAAGAGGATACTCTGCAACCTCTCACATGGGCAGAAGTAAAGGAGATGGAAAAAAGTGGATGGATTTCGTTCGGCGCGCATACCATGCATCACCCTATTCTGGCCTATCTCAGTGATCCCGCTGAGGTGCAGTACGAGGTAAGTGAGTCGCGAGCGATGCTGGAACGGCAACTGCAACACCCAGTACGCACTTTTGCCTATCCTGTTGGGCAGCTCGAACATATTGGAGAACATGCACGTCGTGCTGTGCAGGAGGCCAGGTATGACTGGGCACTAACTACGATATATGGGTTCAATACTCCACAAACCGACCCATATCTCCTTCGGCGCGTCGTGGTAGATGTAGATCAGCATTGGTTAATGGTTGCGGCAAAGGCATCCGGTGCGTGGAAATTCTTCTCCCGACTGGCAAGGATGCTCGCGAAATAGAGCTCCTCGATGGAACGGTATTTCACTGTCTATTCAGGTGAGTTATGAAGGCAAAAAGAATCGCTTGGTTACAGCTATTCACAGTCACGGGTCTTATCGCTATAATGATTCCAGTCGCCTTTAAATTTGGGCCCGTTTCCCCTATTTCAACATCGTACATGACGTCAGAAGGGTTTATAACTCGTTCCGGTTCACAATTGATGCTAAATGGACGCCCTTTTCGTTTCGCCGGGGCCAATATGCACTGGTTATTACTGGATGACTCTACAACTTATTACACATCTCCGTTTCGCGTGAACGATGGTTTTGACACGGCAAGAGAGATGGGTATAACGGTAGTACGTTCTCACAGCCTGGGTATTTCCACAGGCTGTAGCAATTGTTTCGAACCGTCGCGTGGAGTTTTCAATGAAACCGCGCTTGCACATGATGATTATGTCATCAAGGCAGCTAGAGATCATGGTATTCGGTTAATCATCCCTTTAACAGATAACTGGCACTATGCTACAGGCGGAAAACATAATTTCACCGATTGGCGTGGTATCTCCGATGAGACTCAGTTCTACTTTAACACTGAAGTAATCCATGATTTTGAGACATATATCAGTACATTGCTTAACCATGTGAATATCTATACTGGTGTCGCATACAAGAATGATCCCACCATTCTGGCATGGGAGACAGGAAACGAGTTACAGCCGCCTACAAGCTGGACTCAGACCATTTCGACATATATCAAAAGCATCGATCATAACCATCTGGTGATGGATGGAAAGAGCGGTGGAATAGATCCGAATGAAGCAAGCCTGACTGATGTTGATATTATCTCTAATCACTATTATCCAAAGAGCATATCTCAGCTAGAGCACGATGCTAAGACTGCGTACGAGGACGGGAAAGCCTTTGTCGTAGGAGAGTTTGATTGGAATGATGCCAACGGCGGAGACACTCTTAGCAATTTCCTCTCTGCTATCGAATCCGATTCCACTATCTCTGGAGATGCATTTTGGGAGTTATGGCCTCATGACGAGCAATATGGTTATGTAGATAACGGGACGCAATATACATTACATTATCCAGGAGACTCACTAGCCATGAGAGCTAGCGTGCAACAACTTCGTACACATGCTTATAGGATGAGACAGGAATCAGTTCCTGCAGACAGCATACCGGAGGCTCCCGTGATCAATGTAGTGATAAGGGGCAACCCAAATAACGTGCTTATGTGGAGGGGAACAGCGGTGGCGGCCAATTATAGAGTAGAGCGTTCTACTTCAGGTCCTGGGGGACCCTGGCAGGTCATTTGTGACGAGTGCACAGATAGAAGCACTCCCTGGACAGATACGACGACACCTGAAGGGGCGGTATGGTATAGGGTGACAGCATATAATCTGTCAGAAGTGGCGGGTAGTCCCTCAAACGCTTACCAGGCAAACTCCGGGAGTACCATCATCGACACGTTGGATAATTGGAGCAAGACTTATGAGCATAGCAGCAATCTCACCTTCGATACCAGTAACTCCCAGTATGCAAATGGCGACTCGTCTCGTGTGATCAGGACGACAGCAACTAACCAGTATGTTATTTGGAGACAGCCTGGAATGACTTCTTTCCAGGCAATTGCCTACTTTTGGCCCGAAGAACCAGTTAAGCCCTTTTCCATTTACACATCATCGGATGGAAGGAACTGGACACTTTCTAGCCCAATGATTAATAGTATTGGTAGTAACTGGTTAGAGTACATTTATACCTTAAATGGATTGTCGACTGTAAGCTACGTCAAGATGGTGTGGAATAACCTCAACGGTCAAGCATGGAACCCAAATCTGGGGGAAGTTACTATCACTTATTAATGCGCTATTATTTTCAATTATAGCCTTTTTCATCCTCATCTCGCACCACGATGATGCAATCCACTACCGTCCATGAGAGTTGTTCCTGCTTTCTGGTTGAGATTGGTTTTTGCCATTATAGCAAGGAACGGCTCTCTTTTCTTACCCTTTGCTGACTTTCGCAATGCCCTGAAGAGGGGGGTATGAAGCTTGACAGATTTTCTCGCTTCTATTATAATATTCATAAAATCGAATATTCGAATTAGGTGAAGGAGGAAACGAGAGAAGAGCGCCGTCAACTTCGTCCACCTGTGCGCCTTCGGGTGGCTGACGCCTTCGCTAACGGAAGCGGTCGTTTCCACCAGACCAACGCACAATGATCTCACAGGGAAAAAATTTCTTTGGAGGAGATGTATCATGAACAGAGCATATGGCTTTGGGATCAGTGTCCCATTTTCTTATGAAGAAGCGCTTGCGCGCGTGAAGGAGGCACTCAAAGCTGAGGGATTCGGTGTGCTGACCGAGATCGATGTACGCCGAACGTTGCACGAGAAATTGAATGCGGAAATGGAGCCCTATATGATCCTGGGGGCCTGCAATCCCGCGTTGGCACATCGTGCGCTCTTGCAGGAGCCCGAGATAGGTCTGCTCCTGCCCTGTAATGTCGTCGTGCGAGCAGAAGGAGTGCACAGTCGTGTGGATATTGCCGATCCACAGGTCATGCTTGGGATTGTTGGCAATGCGCAAATCGCTCCTCTTGCAGAAGACGTGAAACAGCGTCTGCAGCGTGTTCTTGCCTCGCTCAGTGAGCAGGCATCGTCAAGAGACATTTGACTCAAAATGATTAATGGTGTGCCGCAGGATCTGGCGCATCCTCCGCTTCAACAATAGTGAAACGATGGGTGAGATGAGCGACTTTCCCAAGCATCGCGCCTGCACCACAGTAGCGTTCCTCGGAAAGCTGAATGGCACGCGCCACGGCTTCCGGTTGAATATGATGACCAGTTACCATATGCTCGACCGTCATCTCCACAAACACCATGGGATGCTCTTCGGCTCGTATTCCCTCAACATGAACCTGGTAGTCGGTGACCTGCTGGCGCATCTTGCGCAGCATCGCAATCACATCCATTCCGGTACAACCTGCCAGACTCACTACTAACAGTTCCATAGGAACGAACCCGGCATTCTTCCCTCCATGCTGCTCAGTTGCATCCAGTGTCAAATGATGGCCAGATCCACTTTCAGCACCAAAGCGCATGTCTGCTTCGAGTTGTACCGTTGCTGTCATCTTCTCGCCCATAGCTTGCTCCTTATATGTTAATATGATTTCAGACCCTTTTGAACAAGAGTTCGCAGGGCCGCTCCCTGCTGACGAGACAAGGCCAGGGGAAAGGCTTCTCGCTCCACACGGCTCGACCGGTAAGAAAAGATC
>DAOTTD010000188.1:0-8556 GCA_034438015.1 Ktedonobacteraceae bacterium
AATGTGTACTTACGGATACACATTGGGTCCACATCCTGATATTTTGGCACTGTTAGCCTTATCTATTTGAGCGTGAGTGCGGACACTCTTTGCCTCCAGTTACGGATAAACTATGGTAAAAGGCACACAGTCTCCCTGGTCAACACTAGAAAGCGAGGATGCAATCATGAAGCTGGAAAAAGGTATGCGGGTCTGGGTGCCATTTGGGAAAGAGCGAATAGCGGGGGTTGTTCTGGACTTTACCGATAGTCGCCAGTGCCGCGACTATGAGCAGGTCAAAGTGCAGCTGCTGAAAGTCAACCCGCTCTCACCTGGTCAACTCTTGAGGCAGGTGTACCCGCGACCAATACAGAGTTACAAATTGACAAAGCGTTTCGATTCGGAGATCCTGCCAGGTGAGGTGCAAGCATGAGTGTAGCAGGATACAACGTTGACCCTGAATCGAGCGATCCCGTTGTAGGGATCGAATTGAATCAGAACGGCAAAGCAGACCTCTACATTGACGAGGGACAAGGCGATGTAGAGGTTTCGTTAGACTATAACGAAGTCTGTGAATTGCTGCTACGTCTCGGGCAGATCCGTGCTCAGATGGAATGGAATCGGGCTTCCTGGGTCTTGGCCTACACGCAGTTTTCTCAGAAGACGCACGTCATGCGCAAAGAGGACGCGCAAAGGTTGAGAAACCAGGAGGGCCGTTTGAGCACGATTCGTTGTCCAGGCGAAGAAGATGACACACGCCCTCTCTGTGGACAAAAACCACCTGAGTACTTTCACTGGTCACTTACACCGATCAGCGGTGAACCCCATCGCGACTGCTGTAAGCGGTGTCTAAGCATGTATGCCAGTGTGAAGCGTGAGGTGCAAGATGAATCTCACTGATGCACAGAAAGCCGCAATCCAGGCGGGCACACTCTGTTACATCTGCTTAACCCGCGAGCCGTTACCAGGTAAGGATGAGTTCGGAGGCCACTCCTGCCAGCAGTGCCGCAACGATCTGGCATCTATGCGGTTACGGTACGCGCTGGCCGGTAGTGAGTTCAAACCACGATTTGGACGCAATGGGAGGACGTGATGAAACTTGAGAAAGGATCAGTCAAGGTTCTCTGTTATGTTGATGAGGTGCCGATACCGCGAATGCTCAACAGAGAAGGGTGGATTGCTCTTGGAACGGGACTGGCCTGTACTCCACACATAACCGCCGTGATCCCTGATCCTGATTGTAAAGAGTGGTGCCTTACTCACGTGGAAAGCGGTATGCTCATTGGGAAGCCATTCCCGGCAAGTAAAGACTACGCGCGTCTCTTGCTTGAAGAGGTTGGGCATGAAGGACTGGACTTCAATCAAGATCGAGCAACCATCGAGCAGCAAGAGATTGCTCTTGGCAAGAAGCTGTATGCCGCCTGGATGCGTACAGAGGCCAGGTGGGAACAGATGGAGCGCAAGAAGCAACAACCACAAGCACAGCAGTTAAGCTTGTTTGAGTAGTCGAAAGGCAGAAGAATGTTTACCCTGGTGCGCTGTCACTGCTGTGGGGAATGGCAGCTGGTCTACAACTGGAACAACCGGAAACCTGTCTACTGCGAGGGGTGTAGTCTGGAGAGAACAGGCACCGGGCGCGGTCTGTGCGAGTACTGCAAGCTCTACCCTCAGAACTTGCGACATTGGCACGACCCCAAACCACCAATGCCAGTATTACACATTTGCAGACGCTAGCGAACGGCTGAGAGAGTTGGTAGTGAAGTGCTACCAGCTCTCTCTTTTTGTTGCAGTCGTTTGTGACTAGCCCTATCAAGTTTCAGTCACAAGCTTTGTGGTTACTATCATAAAGTTGTGGCTTGCCCTCCCTGGTCACTTCCGTCTTTTTATGCCAAGTTTCACGTAGAGCCTCATCCAGTAGCGTTTACTCTCCTCAATAATCCGATCGCGCTGCTTGTCCATCTCTTCCAGGACCAGTGGGGAAATATGGTAGCGCCCGACTTTCGCGCTCTTGCCGTACACCAGGTCGGCCTCTAGCCAGCCCTCTCTGATCCAACGATAGACGCTGGATTCCGTGACGTGGTAGAGTTCTGCGACCTGCTGCGGTGTCAAATAGTCCATCGTGATCGCCTCGTGCCAGAGCGTCTTCTGATGGTACTTGGCAATGTTGGCGTGGTCCTGTTCAGTGAGGTTGTCTTTCTTCTTCATACATGTCCTTTCAAATAGTGGTGAGAGTCGGTGGTGCCTGGGGAGGCTCCCTGATCCATTGTAAGGGTTGTCCCTGATCTCAAAAATCATGGCGCTCCCCTGGCTGATCATGTCATCCCGTCCTGGAGAACTTCCTTGATGGATGGGATTTGCGTATCTAGTGCGTGGGTCTGGTCATGTAGGGTAGTGTACTCACCTGTGAGCGTGGTGAGGTCTGCCTGCAATGCTTCTGCAAGTTGTTGGGCTTTCACGAGGCGAGCCTGTGCCTCTCTATACGCGTTTTCTGCCTGTTGTACTGACTCCTTCTGCTTCCCGAATTTGTATTGTGTTCCTGCAGTCCTGGTCCTATTGAGGATGATGTTTGCCGTGAGGAGATCCCGCTCCCTCCGCTTTGTGGCGTGTTCCGTCAGCTTTGCATGCAGAAGCCGTACGACGTTGCCGATACTCTCTGTCACATCGGTGAAGGCGGTGTGGATGTCCCCCCACTCGGTCACCGGCTTGCCCTCCGTGGGAAGGGCCTGAAGTCTTCCTAATGGACTGTCTCGCCAGACTGTTGGGCGTAGGATGATGGGAATGAGACGAAGGACTCCTTCCTGCTGCCAGTGCAGAGCTGGCTCGATGACTTCCTTCCATGCCTGCTGGGATGCCAGGAACGGAGCACTGATAAGAAGCAAGATCACGTGAGCTCCTTGAAACGCGACGTTGGCCTTTGCTTTCCACTGTTGGATCTCGGGAGCAAGAACGGCTTCGTGAGTGAGCGTGATGATCCCCAAACGCCTCAGGAGACTAAGGTGTGCTTTGAGATGTTGACAGAGATCCTCGTCTGAGCGAACGAAGCTGATGAAGACCTTGACACGAACAGCCTTAAGCGGAAGTATCCCGCCACTCAGGGCCTCGATGAGGTACTCAGAAGATCCCGTACCACGCAGGAATGCCGCGAGTGCTGGTCCTGGTGAGGCAAAAGTCACCGTGTCAAAGTCAATCGTTGATGATCCCCGGTGGATGATAGTATCCAGGCCCCTGACGACGGTCAGGTCATTATATGCAAACATTGTAGACTGGAGATATGCTTCGCTGAGGTTTATCCTGCTGAGGTCTGCCCCACTGAGGTCTGCCCCACTGAGGTCTGCCCCACTGAGGTCCGCCCTGCTGAGATCTGCCTCTCTGAGGTTGGCCCTGATGAGGTTTGTCCCGCTGAGGTCTGTCCCGCTGAGGTCTGCCCCGTTGAGATCAGGCTGTGTCCACGGATTTATCACCCTCCATCGATTCCACGCCTCGACTCCCTGCTTGAGGATCTCCACATGCTCCTGGTTCGCCATATCTGCCTCCTTGCGTACTGCTTGTCACCCATCTCGCCGTTGCTCGCAACAACGCTCTACAGGGCCAGGACATGGCCTTGCTGCTGAGATGATCAATATTATAACTCCTGCCAGGAACGCTGCTCTGCGAGATCAGAAATCGTTGCTACGGGCCTCTATGCGATGTCTCTCTGCTCACAAGCTTTGTGGTTAACGTCTACGATTGCGTTTTCGATGGTGCTCAGCTTGCTTTCGGGTCTGTTTTTTCTTGTTTCCCGTCGGTTTCCTCTGACCTCCCGTGGGTTCGTGCTCATCGTTCACCTTTTGAGGAGCATCTTCGTCTTGAGAGACCTTTTCATCAGGAATCAGCGAAAAGAGATAGTTGATGAAATCAAGCGATGTTTTAACAGGACTCTTGTAAATCTCCTGACCCGAAAAACGAAACACCTGATAGCCATGTTGCTGAAGCATCCGGTCGCGCACCCTGTCACGCGAAAACGCTGTCTTGTCTGAATGATAGGCAAATCCATCACACTCGACGACTAACTTGAATGCGGGCTGAGACGGAATCCATACAAAGATGTCGGGACGCAGCGTACGGCCTTCAATCTGTATTGTTGGCTGTAGCGCAATGTGGAGCCCGTTATAGAGATCACAGGTACGCTCAAAAAACAGATGATACTCCATCTGTTTTCGTTCCTCTTCAGGGATAGAGGGGCGCGCCCTGATAAAATCTAGGAACTCGCTCACTTTAAAATTAGGGACATCGCTATAGAGCGCATAGACACGCTCACACTCGTGATACCGTGCGCGATAGACGTCAGGGTAGGTATTCATGTCTATGGGTCCGGTTATGTTTATGCGTGTTTTTGATAATATATCAGGTGTCCAGTGACCCCTTTCCCGCTAACATAAAATCCTGCCAGCTCCCCAAAAACTGTTAACGAGATCGGGAGACTTTTCTGCCAAAATGTTAATTTGCTAACATAAAACCTTGCCATTCCCCTCGTTGTCTGGTACTCTTGAGTTAGACAGATGTCCGCTCTAGTCGAGAGGAGACAGCCAGATCATGCTCACGTTAGATCAGCGCGAGCGAATGCGCCGTGCCTACTACATCGATCACAAAAGCATCCGGCAGATTGCCGCTGAAGAGGGCCATAGCCGCGAGGCGGTGAGCAAAGTGATCGTAGAAGACCCTTCACCCTCGTATCAACGTACCCGCCAGAAACCAGCTCATGTCTTTGGACCGTTCCAGTCTCGTGTTGACGAGTTGATGGAACGCAATGAGCGACTTCCCAAGAAGCAGCGCTACACCTCTCATAAAATATTTGAGCTTCTCCAAGCAGAGGGCTACCAGGGATGCGAGTCTCGGGTCCGTCAGCACATTGCGGTATGGAGAAAGGCGCATAATGCGCCAGATGTCTTTATCCCGCTGGAATTTGAGCCAGGCCAGGACACTCAATGTGACTGGGGCGAGGCCATCGCTGTGATCGGCGGAGTACGCCAAACAGTGCAGGTCTTTGTCATGCGCCTGTGCTACTCCCGGCGAACGTTCGTGATGTGCTTTCCCTCACAGAAGCAGGAGAGTTTCTTCTACGGGCATGTCCAGGCGTTCAAACATTTCGAGGGCGTGCCTACTCGTATCAGTTATGATAATCTGGCGACCGCTGTGAAACTGGCGCTTGATAAGGGGCGCAGGCGCAGCGAACAACGGACTTTCACCGCGTTTCGCAGTCACTACCTGTTTGAGAGCCACTTCTGCACGCCTGCGCAAGGGCACGAGAAAGGTCAGGTAGAGCACGGGGTTGGTTTCGGGCGGAGAAACTTCATGGTACCTGTGCCAGAGGTAGAGTCCTACGAGGCTCTCAATCAACTGATCCTTGAACGGTGCCTCAAGGATGACGAGCGCCAGGTGAGCCGACAGCCCACAACCATTGGGCAGGCATGGGAATATGAGCAGCCATTCCTGCGGCCTCTGCCACCCTTTGAGTTCGATTGCTGCGAGATCGCTATGGTGCGACTGACGCCCTACAGCCAGGCGACCTTTGAGACCAATCGCTACTCCGTCCCTGTGAACCGGGCACGGCGCGACGTGATGATCAAAGCGTATCCTTTTCATATTGATATCCTCGACAAAACGACACTGCTTGCCCGGCACCTTCGCTCATATGCGCGAGAGCAGGATATTTTCGACCCAATGCACTACCTCGCTCTGCTTGAGCAACGTCCTGGGGCGTTTGATTACGCAAAGCCGCTCAAGCACTGGCGCGAAGGCTGGCCGGAATCCTACCACCGCATGCTGCGTATCTTGCGGGAGAAATGGCCGGAAGGGCGAGGGGTACAGGAATTTATCCGCATTCTCCAGCTCCACCAGGACTACCAGGCTCCCCTCATGCAAGAAGCCGTTGAACAAGCCCTCTCCTTTGGGTGTGTGCATCTGGATGGGGTTCTGCACTGCTTGCATCAACTCACCGTCTCGGGGTCTTCCACGGCTCCGCTCGACCTCCCAGATCGACCTGACCTTGATGCTTTCGGCAATCAGCCCGTCGATCTGTCACGATATGAAAAGTTGTTGAAGCAGTCCTGGTAAAGGAGGGCCAAAGTATGGCCATGCAGCATCAAGCACAGTTGGAGAACTATCTTCGTCAGTTCCACTTACCGACGTTTGTTCAGAATTATCAGGTGTTTGCACAAGACGCCGCTCGTACCGGCCTTTCCTGCGAGCGGTATCTGCTCGCGCTCTGCGTTGCGGAAGCCGAGCAGCGGGACGTGAATCGCATGGAGCGTTGTATCGCTGCGGCGAAGTTTCCTGTCATGAAGGACCTTGCCTCCTTCGATTTCAATGCGGTACAAAATGTTCCCAAGACGAAGGTCCTGGAATTATCCCAAGGCGGGTACATGGCGAAGGCGGAGACGATCATCCTGATTGGAAACCCTGGCCTTGGGAAGACACATATTGCAACTGGGTTGGCTCTCGCTGCGTGTCGACAGGGCAAGCGCGTTCGATTCTACAGTGTTGCCAACCTGGTCAACGATTTGCTCTCCGCGCAAAAGGACCTGCGTCTCTCCAAGTTCATGTCCCGCTTTTTGAAACTCGATCTGCTCGTGCTGGATGAGTTAGGCTTCGTCCCCTTTGGCAAAGATGGTGGCCAGCTCCTCTTTCAACTCTGTTCTGATCTCAATGAACGGGTGTCCATCATTGTGACCACGAACTTGCGCTTTGCCGACTGGAACTCGATTTTTTCCGATGAACGCATGACGACAGCGCTGCTCGACCGCTTGACCCACAAAGCACACATCATCGAGTTCATGGGGGAATCCTATCGGTTTCGTCAGCGGCTCCAACAACAAGAGCGGGATGTAGGCTAGGAGCTGCCTCCCGTGCGGTTGCCCAAGTGTAGCATACCGTGTCAAGGCTATACAAGCGCGCCCGCTCCACACCCAACACCGCCTGCGCGGCCTTGACACGGTATGCTGATGTCGGGAAGCAACCCGCACCGGGAGTCGGGGACGCGGTTCGGGCTGCGGCAGACGTTGGAGCAAGCAGGAGGAGGGTACTCACGGGAAGCCTGGAGGACGCTCGGGGACCGCTTGGGCGACTCCGTTGGAGCAGGTTTCGTGCGACAAGAAATCAAGACTTTCGAGAAATCAGAAAAAGGGAGTATTGAACCATGACTGAACACAACATCTTCTACTATCCCTACGCGTCCTTCACGAACACGCAACTTCCACTGTTGAAAGCGGCTGCGCTGTATTTCGACAAGCTGTATATCCTCGATCCACTGAAAGCGACTAGTGGCACCATCGGCCTTGGGGGGGGAGAAAGAGATGTAGCATTACTCGAGGAAGCAGAAATCCTTGAACGCATCAAGCCAGAAGACATAGTGAAAAAATACGAGAAAGAGATTGAAGATGCCGTTCGCGCTGATATGGAAGACTCGGATTTCTTGGAACTGTGCGAAGCCTCCGGCAGAGCCCCCCTGTGGCGGCTGGCGCTAGCAAAAGTCCCTGCATCAATTCGTAATGATCCGAAGCACCAACCTTCAGACCAAGCCATGAAGCAGTTGATGGGCGACCTGCCAAGGAAGCTAGCATCAGGTCTAGGGCGATACACCGAAGTATCGGTTAAAGGTCTACAGCGAGACCTTTCGGTATATCGGGAAACCCCTGTTGGTGAAATTGAGTATCGCTATAACGACTACCCGTTACCACTGGGCGAGGCGATCATGATGAATCATGCCCTGTTTGCGGGCTTATTGCATGCTGCTGCCACCCCAATCACAGATGATCCATTCCACAATAAGGCACTGTCCTTGAAACTGCGCCGCGCTGCTCAAGAGCCAGAAGTGCGTCAGGTGCTGGAAGATCGGGCGCGGAAACGACAACTCGCATTCGACTGGCTAGCGACTGCTACACTGACTGACTCGCAACTCAATCTGCCAGTACTTAACCCGAAGTTGCCCCTGGAAGAAGTGCTGGAATACCGGCACAAGCATGATGCCGCGCTCCAAGCGGTGCGGAACAAGCTTGATTTGATGGCACGCGGCATTCGAACAGAACCGTGGGACCAGGAGTTCGTCGATACACTAGAGCACGAGACGATCCCAGCTATCATTGCCGAGTCGAACAAAGTGGGCAAGGCGCGCGACAGCTACCTGAAGAGTCCGCGCGTTCGACAGATGCTGAAAGCACTCAATCTGGCGGCAGGTACAGCCATAGTTGTGCTTACTGTTTGTGCCGCGGCGCTCACACCCGCGCCCCTTGTCGCCGCCGGTCTGAGCCTCTTCACGGGCGTGGCCATTCCAGCCGCGGAATGGCTGCTCGACGGGCCCGATGGGAAGAGGGCCGAGCAGGAAAATGGCCTGCATTATCTCTTGATGTATAGGTAAATCAACGACCAATTACGTCCAACGAGGAAAATGCCCGTGAACAAGATCGGTTTTCAATGATCTCCAAAGCGGTAGGATTTGTTAGTAACAAATGTCGGGTTTTTATGTTAACACTCTGCGGTGAGAGGGCGCTTGTGGCTTGGTTTTATCGTAACTGTTAGCAGGGTATTACGTTATCAAAAACA